>NZ_KV840149.1:92871-118055 GCF_001839115.1 Staphylococcus sp. HMSC62B09 | reverse complement strand
AAGAAATTCTACAAGCTAAGCAAGCTGGGGATACGACAAAATAAATTTTGAGAAATTATTATTTCTGTCCCACTCCCGTGCTTTTAATATTTTTTAAACTGATAAATATCTAACTTGAGTGATTGACAAAAACTAGGGAACAACCTATCATCAATAATGAAAACGTTTTCATTAAAGGTGGTACTATGGCAACAATAAAAGATGTAGCTCAGAGAGCAGGGTTATCTATATCGACGGTTTCAAGATATTTAAATCATCATCCTTATATTTCTGAGGATAAGAAAATTAAAATCCAACAAGCGATGGATGAACTTGATTATGTGCCAAATTCAGTCGCTATGCAATTGCGTTCTAACAAGTCGTATACGATTGGTATCATTGTACCTAGAATTACGAATCCATATTTCGCGTATTTGATTGATGCAATTGATAAAAAAATTAAAGGCACACCATACCATATGTTAATTATGCAAACATATAATGATAAAGAAGAGGAATTAAGATTATTAAATATGTTTAAGCAAAGACAAATTGCTGGTGTGATAATGGGCGCACTTGAAAATGACATAGAGGTTTTAGAGACGTATACGAAATATGGACCTATTATTTTATCGGCAGATCAGTCAATGCAGTCTGATAAAGTGAAGATTATACATACCACCCAACGTCAAACGACGTATGATGCCATTCAATACTTAATTAATAAAGGATATCGAAACATAGCTTATTGCACGGACAATAATTACTATGATCATTGCTTCAATAAACCTAGAAATGTCGGATTTAGAGTAGCGATGAAAGATAATGGTCTAGATATTAGAAATGAATGGATTTTTAATAATGTTCATACAATTGAAGATGGTGAGCAGATAGGGAAAATATTGTTGCGACAAGAACAGTTACCAGATGCTATATTTACAGGTAGCGATGAAGTGGCATTAGGGTTAATGCACTTTATGACTGCCCATCAAATAGATATTCCTAACCAAATCGCCATTTTGGGATATGATAATCAACCCATTTCTAGTTTATTGAAGATTCCATTATCGACAGTCAATCAACCAGTCAATGACATTGGTATGCAATTGATTAACTATTTATTGGCATTACTTGAAGAGACAGAATTTGAAATCAACAATAATGTATTAAAATTAAATAACGTAGAACGACAAAGCACATAAATAGAGCTTTCCATTTCGAATTTCAAACGAAGTGGAAGGCTTGTTTTGATTTATAAATCAAACAAGGATACTTAAATATTGTAAGTAATTATTTTTATGTGTAAAATGTAAATAACATCTATGTATAATACATGCAAAAGTTAATAAGGGGATGAGTAGCATGGTAAATGTAAAAAAACAAAGAATGAAAATTTACGTACTAGACAATGGACGCATGAAGATGGATAAAAACTTGATGATTGCTAATTCAAACCAAGCGACGATGGATAATCCAAATCAGCCTAATGAAATGCATGAATTTCCTATTTATACTGTATTCATTGATCATCCTGAAGCAAAGATTTTATTCGATACAGCATGTAATCCAAATGCTATGGGAGATAATGGGCGTTGGATTACAGTAACACAAAAAGCGTTTCCATACTTTGCTGACGAAGCATGTCATTTACCTAATCGACTTGAACAAATTGGCATAGACCCTAAAGATGTTGATATTGTTGTGGCCTCTCACTTGCACTTAGATCATGCAGGATGTCTTGAATACTTTACAAATGCGACTGTCATAGTGCATAACGATGAACTCAACGGAACAATGCAATCTTATGCACGTAACCAAAAAGAAGGTGCGTATATATGGGCGGATATAGACGCATGGATTAAAAACGATTTAACTTGGAAGACTATGAAACGAGATGAAGATTATTTAAAACTCGTAGATGGCGTTAAGGTCTTGAATTTTGGCAGTGGTCATGCATGGGGCATGATTGGCTTAGAAATTGAAACTGAAGAACTTGGAACAATTATTCTCGCCTCAGATGCTATTTATACGAAAGAAAGTATGGAACCAACACTTAAACCTCCAGGTATATTGTATGATTCGGTTGGTTGGACAAATTCTGTAGAAAAGATAAAAAAATTAGCAGCAGAGAAAAACGCACAAATTTGGTTTGGCCACGATGGAGCACAATTTGCAAAATTTCGAAAATCAACAGACGGATATTATGAATAGGGACTTTCAAGGGAGTGTTTAATTATGAAAACAAGAGCAGCAGTATTATATGAAATGGAAGCATCTCAACCTTATAAAGAATCGAAACCTTTAAAAATTGAGAGCTTAGAGTTAGAAGATCCTCATGAGCATGAAGTATTGCTAAAAATACATGCAGCAGGGCTATGCCATTCAGACTTATCAGTAATTAACGGCAGTAGACCTCGATCTTTACCAATGGTACTTGGTCATGAGGCAACTGGCGAAGTATTAAAAGTTGGAAGTAGTGTCACAAGGGTGAAAGAAGGTGACCATGTAGTTTGTACCTTCATTCCAAGCTGTGGTAAATGTATATCATGTAAAGAAGGACGTCCAGCTTTGTGTGAAAATGGAGCTAAAGCAAATGAAAAAGGCGAAATGTTAGAAGGAGGTATTCGATTATCTAATGAAGATGGACAAGTATATCATCATTTAGGTGTCTCTGGATTTGCAGAACACGCAGTTGTCTCTGAAAATTCTATTGTAAAAATCAGTGATGAAATACCATTTGAACGTGCAGCAGTATTTGGTTGTGCTGTCATTACAGGTATTGGTGCTGTGATGAATACAGCTCAAATTCGTCCAGGTAGTAATGTTGCTGTAGTTGGACTAGGTGGTATAGGATTAAATGCCATTATTGGTGCTAAGTTAGCAGGTGCAAATGAAATTATTGCATTAGATATTAATGAAGACAAATTTGATTTAGCTAAGCAGTTTGGAGCTACCGCGACATTTAACTCTAGTGATGATGATATAGATGAACAAATTAAAGAATATGTGCCTGGCGGAGTAGAATATGCATTTGAAACAGCAGGGGTTGTTCCAGCAATGCAAGTCGCCTATAAAATTACTAAACGAGGGGGTACTACAGTAACAACGGGCTTACCTCATCCTAAAGATGAATTTTCATTTCCACAAGTAACATTAGCTGCAGAAGAACGGACAGTTAAAGGTTCTTATGTAGGAAGCTGTGTTCCTGATAGAGATATTCCTCGTTTTATAAGTTTATATAAACAAGGAAGATTAAACATTGATCCACTCATTAGTGAAGTGATTACTCTAGATGATATCAATGAAGGATTTGATAAATTAGCTGGTGGTGATGTCGGTAGAATTATTGTTAAAATGCATTGATTGAAATTAAAAATTTGAGACTGAATAACGAAAAGTCCTCTATTTCAAATGAATGAAGTAGAGGACCTTGTTGTATAAAGTCAAAATTAAAGTGCTTTCTCCACTTTCCAATACACAATAAACATATACCACAGCATTACTACCAATTCTATGCCTAAACCAGTCATGATGATAATGTCAGTACTTCTCATCATACCTACAATTTCAATCACTACTCCGATAATTCCAAACAATAATAACACCCATAAGTATTTTAAAGAATAGATGCCAAATTGTTTTTGTGCTTTAATCCAATTACGATCATTGACCATTGATTTCGTTGTTCGATAACCGTACCAACGATTGCGCTCGGTAGGTGGATGGAATTTAAAGATATAACCAAAGCAACCCATAACAAAGCTTAATGGCAATAATATCATATTATAAACTCCCTTAATAATTTATCGACTATACAACTAAATGATATATTAAAATTTTTTCTTATCCAAATTGCATTAAAATTAGTAATTGTCTAAAATGAAAATTAAAGAGTTCGTTAATAAATGTTATGCAACTCAACTAAAATATGTTTTGAATATAAAAGACGTTGAAATTCTTCAATGAAAGAAGGCGTACTTTGTGATTAAGTATTATGTTAGTTGTTTAGTACTATTTTTCACTTTTGCAATTCTCTGTGGCATGGCACTGGCTGAAGATGTTACTGATGAAGCATCAGTGGTTGCAGTAGGAGATAATTTAATACACCCCGTTGTCTATAATGATGCACTGCAACAAGATGGGTCATTCAATTTTAAGCCTATGTATTTACATATTAAGAACGACATACAATCACCTGACCTTGCATTTATTAATCAAGAATCTCCATTAGGTGGGGATGATCGCCCATTTTCAGGATTTAAGAACTTCAATACTCCGAGTCAGATTGCTCAAGATGTTGTCGAAACCGGATTTGATATGGTAAATGGTGCCAATAATCATTCATTAGATCAAGGTGATGAAGGTGTCCTAAATCACCTCAAGACATGGAATAAGTTTGATAAACAAGTTTTATTTACAGGTATTTTTAATTCGGAAAAGGACGCTCAAACGATACCAGTTATGACTGTGAATGGTATTAAGGTGAGTTTACTTAGTTATACATATGGTACAAATGAAATGACATCACAATATCCTTACACAATTAAAACGTTTGACGAAGCTACTATTAAACAGGATATACAAAAAGCAAAACAACAAAGCGACGTAGTGATAGTGTCTGCCCATTGGGGAAATGAAAATCACCATACACCAAATAAGACACAGAAGAAATACGCTCAATTATTTGCGGATGAGGGTGTAGATGTTGTCATTGGTACACACCCACATGTCATTCAACCGGTTAAATGGGTGAAGAGTAAGCGTGATAATCATCAAACACTTGTCGCATATTCATTAGGTAACTTTCTGAATGGGCAAAATACTGGAGATGAACATAATCAATTATTAGGAAGACTAAATTTTGATATAGTTAAAGCGCCTAAAGGTGCACATATTGAAAATGTGAAGTGGACGAGTATGGTCAATCATTATCAACAGTGGGATCCTACCAATAAAGACACGAGACATGATTTTGAAGTGTATAATTTAGATGATTATAATGAGAAATTAGCCCAACAACATGGATTAATAAACGATAAGAAAAGTCAATGGGATATAAAACATCTTCAAGATATCACGAAAGATGTCATTGATTCTGAATACTTGGATGAAAAGAGTATATGATGCAAAAAAGCCTGTGACATGGTAGAACATGCGACAGGCTTATTTTAATAATTGTAGATGACCTATTTATTCTGTGCTGCAAAGGCTTTTGAAATGTCGCGAAGTTTAGCTGGTGCGTCATCCCACTTCATTGTGACTTCAGTGAAGTGTAATTGCTCTGGAGCAGCGTTAATGGCGTCAAAGACGTTCTGTAAGTCATTCGATGTTTTCACGTCATGCACAATAACATTATCGCCACCGAACACTTTAGGTAAGGCTTTATAATCCCACATACGGATATCATTGTACGTTTCTTCCATGCCGTGGATTAAACGTTCTACTGTATAACCATCGTTATTAATCACAAAGATAATCGGTTTGATATCTTGGCGGATCATCGTAGATAACTCTTGAACTGTAAGTTGTAATGAGCCATCCCCGATTAGTAAGATGTTACGGCGATTTGGATCAGCCATTTGCGTACCTAAAGTAGCTGGTAGAGTATAACCGATAGAACCCCATAATGGTTGTCCTATAAACGTCATGTCTTTCGGTAAAGCTAAATCATACGCACCGAAGAATGATGTACCTTGCTCAGCTAATAAGACATCATCCTCTTTAATGAATTGTTGCATCATGTCAAAGTAAGTTGATTGCGTTAAGATATCATCTGATAATGCGACTTCTTTTGATGTCCCTTTTTCAAAAGTAGGGAACGAGCCCTCATATCGATAATCAATGGTATTAAGTCCATCAATTAAGCTAGGTAGCGTCACATCTTCAGCAACCGTTTCATTCAATTTAAAGTTATGATGATTAAGCATAACCACATCATCAATATCAAATTCATAAGAGAAACCGGCTGTAGCTGAGTCAGTTAATTTAGCGCCAATATTTAAAATGGCATCACTGTTATCGACATAATCTTTAATTTGGTCTTCTGCAATTTTGCCATCGTAAATGCCAATATAATAGGGGTTCTCTTCGTTAAATGCCCCTTTACCTAATGATAATTGAGCGACTGGAATGTGTGTTTGATTAACAAATTGCTCGAGTGCTTTGTGTAAGTGAAAACTGTTGATTTCATGACCTGTGATAATGACTGGTTGTGAAGCGGAGCGTAGTTTGTCAGCGACCATATTAATATATCGATCAACATTTACGTCTGGAATTGGTGCGACATCATACTCTGAATCTACCTCGATTTCAGTCATTGCAACATCAATAGGAAGATGAATGTGCACTGGGCGACGTTCATGAATAGCAGCATTAATGACTCTAGGGATTTCAGTTGTTGCGTTCTCAGCAGTAATGTATGCTTGCGCTGTCGTAATGTGTTCGAACATCTTTTGATAGCTATCGAAACGACCTTCACCCAATGAATGGTGCACATACTTACCGGCTTGTTCTACTGCTTGCGTTGGCGCGCCTGTAATTGCAATCACTGGGACACGTTCAGCATACGAACCTGCGATACCGTTAACAGCACTTAATTCACCAACACCAAATGTAGTAACGAGCACGCCTAGTCCATTGATACGTGCATAGCCATCTGCAGCATAACTACCATTAAGTTCATTAGTCGTTCCTACCCATTCAACGCCTTCATGACGTACGATGTCATCTAGAAAAGCTAGGTTGAAGTCTCCTGGCACGCCAAAGATTTTGTCGACGCCTGCATGATGTACTGCATCCATTAAGTATTGTCCTACACGTTGTTTCATATTCATTCCACCTTTATTTATAAATTAGAATACACTTACAATATAATTATATTGGCTAATAAAGTCAATTTAGTTGACCTTTTTTCGACTGTTTTTTGAAAATTGATTATAATGTGTATAATCATTCATAAATGGAAAAGGAAAGAAATCTATGGATAGTAATAAAAATGATTATGAACATATGTTATTTTACTTCGCATATAAGACATTTATAAAAACGGCAGATGAAATTATTGAAAAATACGACATGAGTCGTCAGCACCATCGCTTTTTGTTCTTCATTAATAAATTGCCTGGTATTACCATTAAGCAATTATTAAAGACATTAGAAATCTCTAAACAAGGATCACATGCGACGTTGCGTAAATTGAAGGAAGAAGGGTTAATTGTTGAACAAACATCTGAAGAAGATCGACGTGTGAAACAATTATTTCCAACGCCTAAAGGCAGTAAGTTAGTTGATAAATTAAATAAAGCACAAGATGAATTAATGCAGAGTACCTTTCAGAAGGTAGGACATGATTGGTATGACATCATGGAAGAACTATCGAATTACAGAGAAGGATTTCAAGATATTCAGCATTTGAAAGATGAGAAGTAAATAGGATTGAATAGTAAAAAGGCATTGCGTAAATGACTACGCAATGCCTTTTAATATGCTTATTAGAAATTTTTACCCATTTCTTGTGCTTCAGTAATTGAAGCGGCTTTAATTTCTTCTGTTCTCTCTGGTTCCGCATTATGACCTTCAATAATTACATTTTCGTATGAAGGTACACCTAAGAATGTCATGATTGTTCTTAAGTAACGGTCGCCACTTTCAACATCTGCAGCTGGACCTTCTGAATAGAAACCACCACGTGATTGAATGTGTAATACTTTTTTATCTGTTAAAAGACCTTGAGGACCTTCTGCAGTGTATTTGAATGTTTTACCTGCAATTGAAATTGCGTCAATGTACGCTTTCAATACAGGTGGGAATGATAAGTTCCACATTGGTGAAACGAAAACATATTTATCAGCTGAAAGGAATTCTTCTAAAATTTCACTGAAACGATCAACTTTTTGTTGTTCATCTTGATTAAGTTCATCGCCATTTCTTAATTTACCGCAACCAGTTAATACATCTTTATCAATAACAGGGATATCTTCTTTGAATAAATCAATGTGCTTCACTTCATCACTTGAATGATTATCTTTGTATGAATCAATAAATGCTTTACCAGCAGCCATAGAATTAGAAGCTAATTCATCTAATGGGTGTGCTGTAATGTATAATAATTTTGCCACAGTCGTGCACCTCATATATATTTATTTCGAAATCGATATAATTAATATACTCGATTTTCAAAATAATACAATACTTTTCATGAAAAATCAGACCAATGGTGTATAAGATAATTAAACGTGACTTTAAAAATGAACAATTTTAAGTGTATAATATAGGTAAATTTAGATTTTAATATTTAAGAAATCTAATAAATGTAGAACCTTAAAGGAGTGACAGACATGAAGGGATTATTAATTACAGTAGTTTTAGGCGTAGCTGCATATGTTGGTTTCAAAAAATACCAAAACAAAGTAAACGAAATGCCAAATATTGAATATTAATGTTTTAAGCCAAGATATCTCTGTGTAGAAATATCTTGGCTTTTTTATATTTATGTAAATTACATAATTATTGTTTGTTGGAGAGACCTTAATTGAGGAAGAGGATAAATGTAAGTATAACTTTTTAAGACAAATAATGAATTTATTGCATAAGGACATATATTGACCGTTCAAAATTGTATAATGTACGGATAAAGAAATCTGAAAGTTTTACTCGGAATTACATAGCTATAAAATGAATTTTTATAAATAAGCTACTAATTCATTACGCAAGTAGTTTATTTATTGCATATTTACATGATAGTTACATTAGTTTTAACGTAAATTCTAACTAATATTATAAGATAAAATGTAATGGTTTTGATGAATGTAAAGAATATATTTTGTAATGTTGAAGAAAAACAAAATTAATTCGCAATTACAAAAAAATAATATTGAAGCACGTCCAGTATGGAAACCAATGCACTTACAACCATACTTTGAATCTTATGATTATATAATGGTTGATGGTATAGATAACAGTGCCTATTTATTTGACCATGGAGTATGTTTACCATCAGGTTCTGATATGACAGATGAGCAGCAAACACGAGTGATTGAAATTATTAAAAGTCTATAAAAAATGAGTGATTAATATTATGAAAAAAAAGAAATCAACTACTTTTAAAGTAATTATTACAATACTGATTATATTATTAGTACTTATTGTTGCTGCAGCTATTTTTGTCTTTACGAAATTACATTCATTAAATAATTCAATTAATGAATCCTTAGATAGAGATCATTCCCAATTAAGACAAAAGGCAGCAAAAGAGGGAGACCCTATGACGGTTGTGCTTTACGGTATAGATGACGATGCTGAAAGACAGCAAGAAAATCTCGGGCAACGTAGTGACTCTATCGTCTTGATGTCAATTAACCCAGAGGATAAAAAAACTGTAATGGTAAGTGTACCTCGTGATACACGTGCTAAAATTGTTGGACATGGAACTACCGAAAAAATTAACCATGCTTATGCATATGGTGGTCCCAAAATGGCAGTCAACTCATTGGAAAAATTAATGGATGTACCTGTTGACCATTATATTTCTATTGATATGGATGGCGTTAAAACAGTAGTAGATGAACTTGGTGGAGTTACAATTACGAGTAATGGCTCTTTTATAACTAAAGATAGTACCAATACCTATCAATTCACTAAAGGTGAGCAATACAAAATGGATGGTAAAAAAGCTTTAGCTTACATGCGTAGTCGTAAGGAAGATGGTGCTGGTGGCGATGAAGGTCGTCAATTGCGTCAACAACAAGTAATTACAGCAGTTGCTAGAGAAGCATTCTCTGTTAACTCAGTAACTAAATTAAACGGTATATTCAAAGCTGCTCAAGATAACTTGAAAACAGATTTAAGCTTCGTACAGTTAAATCGCTTCAAATCTGACTATGATAAAGCACAAGACAATGTTAAACGTTTAACAATTAACGGTCAAAATGCACTTGGTGATGACAATCTATACTACTTCTATCCTGATAAAAATAGTCTAAAAGAAGTTAATGAGAAATTAAAAGAAAACTTAAATCTTAACTAAATGAAAGCACCTTGTCGATGATATAAATCATTGACAAAGTGCTTTTAAATTGCAATTAACCTTTATTATACTTAAATTTTTAGTCTTAATTATTGTTGGTTTTGATTAGATGTTACATCGTTATTAAAGAAATCAAAGATATTTTTTGCGCTATCTGTATTATCATTATTACCAGCAAATTTATTTTCACCTGGTCCATGTGCATATGTGTTTACGTCTTCACCTGTATGACCATAAGTAGTCCAACCAGTGTGAGATTCATCGTTGATTGGTTTTTGAATCGCATCTTGAAGTTTAGTAGTTGCTGCAGCTACTTTTTCATCGTCTTCACTTTTAGCTTTATCTTGAGATTCTTTCAATTCTTTAGCAGCGTCTTTAACTTTATCCATTTGTTTAGAAGGGAATTCGATACCATAACCTTCGTTGATTACTTTTTCAGGATCTTTGCCATCTGCAATTTGTTTAGTCATGTAGCTACCAGAGTGTTTCATTTTATGAATTGCTTCTGGATTCCATACGTAATCTTTCCCTTTAGCAATTGATAAACCACCAGTTGAATGATCGGCAGTTGCTACAACTAAAGTGTCTTTGTGTTTGTTTGAGTAGTCTATTGCATTTTGGAAAGCTTTTTCAAATCCGCCCATTTCTGACATAACACCAGTAATGTCGTTAGGGTGTCCTGATTTATCGATAGACGCACCTTCGACCATTAAGAAGAACCCTTTATCATTCTTTTCTAGTTTAGATAAGGCACTGTTTTCCATATCTACTAATAATGGATTACTTTGTGGTGCATCGATTTGTAAAGGCATATCTTTTTCAGAGAATAAACCTAATACTTGATCACTTTGTGAATTAGCAAGTTCATCTTTGTTTGTTACATAATCATAACCGTCTTTTTGGAACTTATTCGTTAAATTACCATTTTCTTTACCGAAGTATTTAGAACCGCCACCTAAAATAACATCAGCTTTATGTTGACCATTAATTTTGTCATTGTAAAACTGTTGCGCGATTTCGTCTTTCTTATCACGGTCATCAACGTGTGCAGCATATACGGCTGGTGTTGCATCTGTTACTTCAGCAGTTGTCACAATACCAGTTGATTTGCCAAGTTCTTTCGCTTTTTCTAGAACGGATTTTAATGGCTTTTTATTATTATCTACTGAAATTGCACCATTATATGTTTTGTGACCAGTTGCAAAGGCTGTACCACCTGCAGCTGAATCTGTTACATTCTCTTTAGGGTCATTAGGGTTAGTACGGTTAGTACCCTTTAAATATTTGTCAAATGCAGTTTGATCTAATTCTTTAGTATTTGGATTGTCGGCATAGTAACGATAAGCTGAATTGTATGCAGGTCCCATACCATCGCCGACCATGAAAATAACGTTTTTAGGATTCTTTGTGTTACCGATGGCCATGTAATCTTCATTTTGTCCTTGTTGGCCTTGGTTACCTTCGCCAGAACCTGACGCGAATGACACGTGTGTTGTCCCTAATACAGATGCAGCTAAGATTGAACTTGCTACTGTTGTTTTACCAAATTTATTGATGAAACTCATTTAAAAAAAGCCTCCTAATATGTATATTGTATAGTTGTTACACTATTCATATTAAGAAATTTAATTTGATTTTCAGTTAGTATAAAGTTATTTTTAAGTAAAGTAATTGTAAACAATTATTAATGAATAGAATTTATTTTATATTTAGTTTTATCATATGTTGTAAACGTTTTACTTTTATAATTGTTAAAAGTGAGTTATAATACCAATAAATAAAATAGTTCGTCTTATTAAGAGTGAGTGGAGGGAATTGGCCCTATGAAGCTCCAGCAACTGCGTTTGACGTGAGGTGCTAAATCCAACAGGAGTTCCTGAAAGATAAGAAGATGTCCGTGAGCGCTTCTTATTTAAGGAGGGCTATTTTATTTACCCAAATTTAGAAAAGGTGGTAAATCTTATGGAAACATTGAAAGAACTATTTGAACAATTAGACTATTGGGAGCAATATTCACCAAAGAGCTATGGTGGAAGTATGTTGAGAGTAGCCAAAATAGGAGAAGCCAAAACACAAATATACGACAGTATTTCAATAGAAGATATTAGAACTTACATCTTAAATAAAAAGTAATATCTAATCTGTACTTATGAGTCGCAATTAAATTTATAATCTTTATTATGATTGAAGCGGTACGTTGAAATAGTCATTATTTCGGTATCGCTTCAGTTTTTTGATGTTCATTTTATAAGTAAAGTTGTAAAATGAAGACTAAGACGATGTATCAATCAAATATAAAATATAGAGGTGTTCAATCGATGATATTTGTAATGTTATCACCACTACTCATCATTGGATTTATCGCATTATCAATAATGGAAGAACGTAAACGTAAAAAGAAAACTGAACAAAAAGAAGCAGAATTTGAAAAGGAAAAGAATAAAGTTTCAAATCCTGATTATGACGACGACCACAAAGCTTAATAAATCATTAGTAATGAAAGGTGAGCAATATGAAAGTATTCATCGTGGAAGATGATTTTATCATTGCAGAAAGTTTAGAGCAAGAGTTATCGAAATGGAATTATGAGGTCATCGTGGCTAAACAATTTGATAATATTATCGACGTATTTCATGCAAATCAACCGCAACTCGTATTGCTCGATATCAATCTACCGACATTCAATGGCTATCACTGGTGTCAGGAGATACGTAAGACTTCTAATGTACCGATTATGTTTATTAGTTCAAGAACCGACAATATGGATCAAATTATGGCAATTCAAATGGGCGGCGATGACTTTATCGAGAAACCATTTAATTTATCGTTAACTATAACTAAGATTCAAGCATTATTACGTAGAACGTATGATTTAGCAGTGTCTAATAATGAAATTACTGTTAAAAATTGCAAACTTGTTGTAGATGAAGCAACACTTTACCATGAAGACGAATCGGTTCAATCGGTTCAATTGTCCTTTACTGAATTACAAATCTTAAATATGTTGTTCCGCAATGTAGGTAAGTATGTCAGCCGTACCGCATTGATTGAAAAGTGTTGGGAGTCGGAGAATTTTATAGATGACAATACTTTAGCAGTCAATATGACACGATTGCGTAAGAAATTACAATCGATAGGTGTTATAGATTTAATTGAAACTAAGAAGAATGTTGGATATAAGGTGTCTTAATTATGCTGAAAGCTTTTATTAAATCAATATTAAATGAAATTATTATAGTTATCACATTTATATTATTATTCTTACTTATCTTCTTTCTATTTAATTTGCCACTGAGTGCGTATCTATTAGGTGCCGGAATAATGCTATTCATCATGATAATTTATTGGTTAGTACAATTAAGTGGGTTTAGAGAACAAGTTCAGATGAGAGACACTATTCATGAACTAGAGCATGAATTGCAACAGGTGAAAAGTGATCAAACTGAATATCAAGCTAATGTGGAGAATTACTTCTTAACGTGGGTTCATCAAATGAAGACGCCTATTACAGCATCTAAATTGTTGTTAGAGCGTAATGAAGATAATGTCGTCAATCGAGTGCGACAAGAAATTATTCAAATTGATAATTATACAAGTTTAGCGTTAAGTTATTTAAAATTGATGAACCAAGAAACGGATATGTCCTTTTCAAAAGTAAAGATTAATGACCTTGTCCGTCCATTAATTATGAAATATTCTATTCAATTTATTGATCAGAAGACAAAGATTCATTATGAACGGTGTGAGGATGAAGTTCTGACCGATGCACAATGGTGTTCGATTATGATTGAACAGATTCTAAATAATGCATTGAAGTATGCGCGAGGTAAGGACATTTGGATTACGTTTGACCAACAACAGCATGTATTGACTATTCGTGATAATGGTGTCGGTATTAGTCAAGCTGACTTACCGAAGATCTTTGATAAAGGCTATTCAGGATATAATGGTCGATTGAATGCTAATTCATCAGGCATTGGATTGTTTATTGTTAAACATATCTCTCAACATTTACATCATCATGTAGATGTACAGTCTGAGTTGAACAAAGGTACGGCATTTAGTATTTATTTCCCGAAAAATAATTAAACTTTCAATATTGTAAGCTAGCCAACAACATTTGTAAGAAATTATCAATGTTGTTGGCATTTTTTTGTTTTATGATAGAGATAACAAAAGGAACATGAGGTCTTAAATTATTGGATTACATCTTCATTGTGATCATTTTTGTAAAAAATTATTAAAGAGAGCGAGGTTGAAGCGATGTTATTAGACGTCAAAAATGTAAAGAAAACGTTTGGCAGAGGGTTAAATGCGACTACTGCGCTGAATGGCATTTCATTTACAGTTGATAAGGGAGAATTTGTAGCCATTATGGGTGAGTCGGGTTCAGGTAAATCCACATTATTAAACTTAATTGCAACGTTTGATAAAGTGTCTGAAGGCAACATCACTATTAACACTCAAGATATTCGCAAGTTACGTAATAAGCAAATTGCGCATTTTCGTCGTGATAATCTTGGCTTTGTCTTTCAAGATTTCAACGTCTTACCAACTATGACGAATCAAGATAACATCTTAATGCCACTTGTGCTTGCTAACCGCTCTCATAAAGTAATGGAACAGCGTATGAATGCGCTAAGTTCTAAATTAGGTATTGAGAAATTACTTTCTAAATACCCGTATCAAGTTTCTGGTGGTGAACAACAACGAATTGCGATTGGTCGTGCATTAATCAATGAACCCGATTTACTGCTCGCCGATGAGCCGACCGGTGCGCTCGATTCAAAGACTTCGAAACAAATCATGACGCTATTTCGAGAAATTAATGATAATACGCAAACGATATTAATGGTAACTCATTCAACTATCGATGCGTCTTATGCTAAACGAGTATTATTTATTAAAGATGGACGTTTGTATCATGAAATTTACCGAGGGGAAGAATCGCAACAAGATTTTCAAAAGCGTATCGCTGATAGTTTGGCTATTCTGAATGAAAGTGGGTACTAACATGACCATACATATGCTCTGGAAGATGATTGCTCAAAACTTCAAGATGCAGCGACATGTGATCATGCCCTTTATATTAGCACTGAGCATCATGTTCGCAACGGAATTTATTCTATTATCTTTAAATATGAATGACTACGTCCAAAAACGAAGTCAGCTATTACCTATATTTATTGGTGTGGGAAATTTCTTTATGAGTGTCTTGGGTTTTATATTTATTTTATATGCCAATCGCTTCATGATGAAACATCGTCAACAGGAACTTGCGATGAACATGATACTTGGAATGGAGAAGAAACATTTCCGAATGATTAGGCTCATCGAGATGGTATATCAATATGTTTTAATCGCGGTTATCAGTATAACTGGTGGCTATCTCTTTGGCGTATTAATTTTTATGCTTATGAATAAATTAATGCATCAAACGGGCATGTTGCTATTGGATTATCCTTTTGATGTGAAAGCGATGTGCATTACTTTAATTATTTTAGCAGCGGTAATGTTATTTCTCTTCTTGATTAACAATTTAAAAATATTATTCCAAAGTCCTATTAAATTAATACATCAACGTCAAAGAGCTGAAAGAAAGTTACCCAAATTTGTATTATACGTTTTACTAGTTATTGGAGTTGTTACGTTATTTAGCAGTTATCACATTGCGCTCTCTAATCAAATGGTATTACGCTCGTTATATGATTTGTTCGGTGCAATTGGCTTGGTTATGATTGGGACATATTGCTTATATTTATCGTTAGGCGTTTTACTATTAGATTGGTTAAAACGAATCCCTAAATGGTATTATAATCCCAAATACTTTTTTACCATTTCAGGATTGCAGTCTAGGATGAATTCAAATGCGATTGGACTTGCAAGCATCACGATGTTATGTACATTTCTAATTGTTACTGTGGGTATGACGATTTCAACTTATAGAGGGATATCGAATCAGGTCGATTCTATTATGTCGGATCAATATAGAGTTTCAATGGATGGAAATCTTCACAATAATAAGAAGACTCAGGAGAAAGTACGTCATTTGGAACGTGATATTAAAGATCATGCTAAAGTTGATTTCTTTAAGAAGAATGCAGTTTCACTGATTGCGGTGGATTACAAACAACCAGGATTATTTAAACATCGTAATAATAAAGATTATAATATGACGATTAATAGTACCTATCTCGTGATTATGACACAGCACGATTATAATGAGCTAAATACGAAGAAGGTTAAGTTGAAACATGGGGAATTAGGATTTGAAAGTTTAAATCAACCTTTTAAAAAATTAAGAACTGCAACAATGATGGGGGACCAATTCAATATTAAACAGTTAAATGGTCATAATTATTCGTATCCAGTTCCAGGAGCGTTAACTATTATTACTCCAGATGATAAGACATTCCAACAATTAAACAATTATTATGTCAATGCTGATAAGAACGACCATCATGGCACGCAGAAAGTTCAAAATACATTTATGCATTTTAATATCATGACAAAGCATACATCTGATTTTGATAAGTTGAAAAATACATTAATGCAACGCTATAAAGTGAGTATTGATGATAAAAAAGAAGTGGCGGGCACATTATATGAAATTAATGGAGGACTTATCTTTATTGGAACGGTAGTGTCTATCATTTTATTCATTGGCACATTTCTAATGATGTATTATAAAAATGTTGCAGAAGGATATGAGGACCGTAAGAATTATCAAATTATGCAGCAAGTTGGTATAGATAATGACAGAATTAAAGATACCATTAATAAACAAATTATATGGATATTTGCATTGCCAATTATTGTCGCAACGATTCATGTTATCTTTGCTTCAAAAATAATATATAACGTGTTAAGTATTCTGAATGTTAATCATGTTGGTGTGTTTGTGACAAGTTATGTCGGTGTTATTATTTCGGTTGTTGTTATGTATGCGTTGATGTATTGGATTACATCGCGTATTTATTACATGATTGTTAATCGATATCACTAGATCGAGTATTAAAAATTTGCCATACTTTTTAAAAATTAAGTGTAACCTAATCATCGGTAGGGTATACAACAAAAAAAGGAGGCGTAAAAATGGCTAATCAAACAAACGATAATACATTACATCACACGCAAAATAACAAGATTAAACGCACGGTTGAACATATCCTTACTTGGCTAGGGGTTGTATTGCAAGCAATAGCTGCAATCATGTTCTTAGTTCTTAAACCTTTAATGGGAAATAATAACTTTAAAGATCAAATGATTAGTGAATCTCAAAAGCAAGGTAATTCAGTATCTACTTCAGAATTGAATCAAGGTATTGATGCTTTAGGTAGTTTCATTAGCTTCTTAACTTGGGGTGCTGTAATTTCACTAATTTTAGCGATTATTGGCGGTATTTTAATTAGTAAAAAACCTAAAATTGCAGGTATCTTATTAATTATTGCAGGTCTAATTGCATTATTGTCTAACTGGATTAGTTTTATTCTTTGGATCGTAGCTGGTATTATGCTACTTGTAAGAAAAGGTAAGAAAAAAGATAATTACGCTAATGGCTATTATGACAATAACAACCGTCGTGAAAATCATCATGATGATAAAGATGTTAACGCTAAAAACAATGCATTCATCTTAGATGAAGAAGATAAAGCGAAAGAAAAAAGAGATATTAAAGAACATTATTCTAATGATGATGTTCATAATGGTAGTCATAACCATTCAAATCACAATGATAACAATCGTTATGACAATAATAATCATGACCGTTCTAATTTAGAGCGTAATGATTATCAAGAGTCTAATCGTCGGGATGACTTACATCGTTCAGATGAAGACTTTAACCGTCGTAATGATGTAGATTGGTCTTCAGATGACCGTAAAGACAATAACTTTAATCAAAATAAAGAGCACAATCATAATCATCACAATGAAGAACGTAGTCAATTTGGTTCTCATAGTGATAGATATCAAGATGAAACACATAAAGATTTAAATGATTTTGATAAAGATCGAAATGAGCATAAAGATAACGATTTTGTACGTGATGAAGCAGACAAATTGAAAGATAAAAAAGATAATGACCCATATAAATATTAATAGTTGAGTCGTTTAAAGAGTGAGACGAATGTCTCGCTCTTTTTAATTGTAATAAAGAAGTCGGTGACGTCCCTAAGTTAGCATCACCGACTTTACGTTAATTTCTATTATATGGATAAATAAAATGAATTTTCTACAATACTACTAGTCTAAGCTTCTCTCAGACAATGCTTATTTCAACATGACATTTTTGCTACTATGATAAAATTGCCTGGCGGTCACCTCTGTCTCTTTTTTAAAGTAAAAAATACGCAACCTTCACTATAGAAAAGTTACGTAAATGATAGATGTGAGTTTATATGAAATAAGGCATGACATATCTAGACCTTAATCAAGTTATCTACGATTTCGTCCACACTTTCCTACGCTAGTACCATCTAGTTCAGGTTCAAAGGGTTTGGAGTATGACTCCATCTCAGTTTGAAAACACCCCTAGTGCATATTTTTATACTATGTATTTAATTTAGTATTTTTAATTTTAGAAGTCAAGACTGTAATTTGACTAGTTAGAGTTAATGTGAATAGCCGATTATAAAACAATTTCATAAGTCTACAATACAAATTCGCATTAGCTGACTGAACTGATAATAAGTTTAAAATTAACCTCTTCTTAGTACTAGTTATCCTTGCGAGAGTTGAAAAGCGAATTCAAAACGAATTCTGTTCAACTCCCTTAATTGCAAAAAGTATTGTTATTATCATAAAATGAGCATTGCATAATTTTGACCCTGTTAATTAATACTTTTTCAAACAAATAATCAATAGTAAACTTAGCAAATATTAGAAGAGGAAGGAGGTTAATCATGACCTTTACGATTGGATTAGTGCCATCGCCAGGCGTTGCACATAAGCTCGTCGATAATGCGATACCAAAGGTTCAACAACATTTACATGACCGAATTAAGGATGTGGATGAATGGCATTTCGAGAGTAAAGTAGATTTATTAATAGGATCTGCTGAGGATGTACATGAGAGTATAGATAAAGCAGCAGAATTGAAGAAAGAATATGAATGGGATTTCGTTATCTGTATTACAGATTTACCAAGTATCTCAGGTAATAAAGTTGTTATTAGTGACTTTAATAGTGAAAAGCAAGTTTCTATGCTTTCATTACCTGCGTTAGGTTGGATTAATTTAGAGCGTAAGTTAGTGAAGAGTATGACAGCACTAGTTGAACAGTTATATCACAATAATACGAAAGAGCGCCCCAAAGTGCATCCACTGATTAAACCTAAAGCTGTTGATCCTCGAGAAGATGAAAGTTCGAAAAGACGTTATATTAATCGCTACTTTATATTAGGATGGTTGCAGCTTATTTTAGGTTTAACGCGAGCGAATGAGCCATGGAGGAATTTGTTTAATTTTAAGAAGATTATTTCCGTTGCATTTGCGACAGGGACATATGTTTCTATCTTCTCTATGCCATGGGAGTTAAGTGTTCAATATTCAACCTTAAGATTTATTGTCTTAATGATTATTTCTATATTAGGTATGGCGGGATGGTTATTATACGCGCATCAGTTATTTGAAGGAAAAACAGCAAAGTCTCAACGTGTTTATCGCTATGTATATAACGCGACGACATTACTTACTTTAGTCATCATTACATTGATGAATTACGTAGTTTTATATGTATTACTATCTATTAGTATTTCATTATTTGTACCTGTAGGTTTATTTAATAGTTGGACGAGTGCAAATCCTGATTTCACATTTATAAATTATTTGAAATTATTATGGTTTGTATCATCGCTTGGTTTATTAGCGGGTGCAATGGGCTCAACTGTAGAAAATGAAGAGAAGATACGACGTATTACGTATTCTTATCGCCAATATCATCGTTATAAAGAAGCGCAACAAGAGGAAAAAGAGAAAAAAGAACAACAATCACAAGATGTATCGCAACATGACGTGGAACAATCTTCATCAAACAAAGAAAGTAATGATGATGAACAGTATGAAGGTAAAAAACAAGATCATAGAGAGGAGGATGACGCATGAATGAAGCTAAAACAATCGGTTTAGTTGTTGCTCCTGGTGTTACAGAAAAATTAGCTGAGAGTTTAATGGATGATATTCCGAACATCTTATCTCACCAGAATAACAACCAACATGACTGGGAAGTGGATCTCGTGGTTGATCCTCTGACAGGCTACGCAGAATCCGTTGGCAAAATTTTTAAAAAGATACAAGATTATCATGATAAGCGAGAATGGGATTATGTCGTTGCAATTACAGATTTACCTATGTTTCATGATGAACGTGTGTTAGCACTGGACATCAATAAGAAGAATGGTGCTGCTGTCTTTTCTTATCCTGCATTTGGTTGGCGCCCAGTTAAGAAACGTTTTAAGAACGTCATCGTTGCGATAATCAATGAAGTGCATCATTCTGAATCTGAAAAGAATGATTATGATGACAATAATCATGTAACATATGCAGTTAACAAACAATTTCCATTATCTAAAATTGATAAAACTGAAGTACATTTAGATGAAACAGATAATGATCATTTACGCTATTTATCCAATACTAGGTCAATGGGAATGGTTCGGCTTGTGAGTGGTATGACATTTGCAAATAATCCACTTAATATGATGGCAAGCCTTAGTAATATTGTGGCAATTGCTTTTACCACTGGTGCATTTGGCTTAATATTTACGACTATGTGGCAGATGAGTATGGAATTCTCAATGTGGCGTCTATTTGGAATATCTATTATCGCAGTCTTAGGTATGTTACTTTGGATTATGATGTCTCATGATTTGTGGGAATCTGTCAAACAAAGTCGTAATAAACGAATTACATGGTTATATAACTTAACTACAGTGATGACGCTCTTTGTAGCTATTATCATTTATTACATTATTCTCTACACATTATTTTTAATTGCGGAACTTGTGTTACTACCATCTAATTTCTTAGGGCAACAGGTAGGGTTAAAAGGACCGGCTGGAATTGATTTATATCTAAGTATTCCTTGGTTTGCTGCTTCTATTTCAACTGTTGCAGGTGCGATTGGTGCTGGATTATTAAATGATCAACTAATCAAAGAAAGTACTTATGGTTACCGACAACAAATGCGATATGATGATAGAGATAAAGATGAAGGATAACGAGATTAAAGTCGAGAAGCGTGAAGCTTTCTTCGGCTTTGTTTTTTAGGTAAATTTATATAAAAAGATTATAGAAAATAATTGGTGCTTAATTTAAAATTAAATATAATGTAGGTGTCAAAACAAATAAGAGTCCTAAATTCACAACAACTACTTAGATTTAGCAACATGAAGTGAAGGAAGGTAATATCAAGAATTTTTGTCCTAGATGTGGTAATAAAATAACTAAAGAGCAACGATTTTGTAGTAAATGTGGCAATGATTTACGCGTATTTGAAGATGATTCGATTGAGTCACAATATGAGGTAGCTGAGCGTAAGCCAAGCATTTGGCTATTTATATTAGTTGTCTTAGTTGTTATTGGGATTATAGTCAGTTGCTGTTTTGCTTATTATCATTTCTTTTTAAAAGAAGGGAAACAAACGGAGCAGACTACAACTACAACAGCGCATTTGAAGAAAGATAAAGAAACAACGGATGACGATAAAGTGTCTAATGATCCTATTAAAGCAGAAAAGCAAAAAGCGAAACAAAGTGAAGATGAAAAAGACAAAGATGCGATTCATTCACAAGCACCTAAAATTGATGTCATGAGTGAGGATTTCCATAAGTCATTTATGCAAAAGGATACAAGGGATGCTTACATGGGAATTAAACCTGGCATGACTAGAGCAGAAGTGGAAAAAAGATATGGCAGATCCAATCGTGTTTTTCACAAAGTGGGCATGGATAATCTATATACCATTTATGGTGATTTAGCAGTGGTCTATGAATTGAAAGGTAATACTGAAGTAGTAAGAGGAATTGGCGTGTCACCCTCAAATGTTGATGAGCAAACATTTATTAGTAAATACAGTGATTATGAAAAAAATAATGATGCTGGAAGTTATATTTATAATACCGTGAAAAATAATGGCTTTGAAATTTTAGTAACTACAAAGAACGATAAAATTGCTTTGATTCAGTGTATTCCAGAAAATCATTACTAGGGAAAAGTTGAAACGTTTAGGGAGTGTGACGGATGCAAAATGGAATCAATGTCCTACTCCCTACTTCTTTATATAATTCTCCTCAGAACCTTGACTTTATAGCAAAATCTCGATAAAGTAGTAACATATTATTCTGACAATTCTGATAGGTATTAGATTAATAAATTTGTGAAATTTTAGGGGGGACCATAAGTTTATGTCAGTACCGACAATTACGTATGAGAATTTTGAAGGTGACCCTTTCATTGATTCTATTTCTACTGACGATGCAACTAAAGGCGCTTATGAAATATTAGAATGGGCGTATCGCACATATGGTGATTCCATTGTTTATTCATGTAGTTTTGGTGCGGAAAGTATGGTTTTAATTGATTTGATTTACCAGATTAAGCCAGATGCACAAATTGTCTTTCTAGATACGGATTTACATTTCCAAGAAACGTATGACTTGATTGATAGAGTGAAAGAACGCTTTCCAAAACTTCGTATTGAAATGAAGAAGCCTGATTTAACGATTGAGGAACAAGCGGACAAATATAATCCGGCATTGTGGAAGAATAATCCTAATCAATGCTGTTATATAAGAAAGATTAAACCTTTAGAAGAAGTGTTAGGTGGCGCTGTTGCTTGGGTTTCAGGTTTACGTCGAGACCAATCGCCAACACGTGCAAATACGAACTTTATTAATAAAGACGAACGTTTCAAATCAGTGAAAGTGTGTCCTTTAATTTATTGGACAGAAGATGAAGTTTGGGACTATATTAAGAAACATGATTTACCTTATAATGTATTGCATGATCAACATTATCCTAGTATTGGCTGTATCCCATGTACCGCTCCTGTATTTGACTCAGATGATTCTAGAGCAGGGCGTTGGTCGAATTTCGATAAAACAGAATGTGGCTTACATGTTGCTGATAAACCATAATGCGTTTGGATAAAAATTTTTAACCATAAAACATAGTACTCTGATATGTTTTAAACAAAATCTACAAATATGTCCGACAATAGTGTACAGACGGACATATTTCTTACATAATAAAAGTAGTATAAAGCTTTTATAAAATGATTGTTATTTTACGGAATAAGAGGTGGATACAATTGAATTTAAGTGTTACAAATAGTCCTTTTACAGAAGGACAAGCGGCACAAATTAATGAACTCTTACAAACACTTACACCTGAACAAAAGGTATGGTTAAGTGGATACTTAGTTGCTAATCAACAATTGACGTCAAATGGAACTGTACCATCACAAACAGGTTCAAGTTCAACAAATGCAAATGGTCTAACTGAAGGCACAGAAGCAATGCTTCAACAAAACGAGCCTGTCATCACGCCGGAGAAACGAGCAATTACACTCTTATATGGTTCTGAAACAGGTAATGCACAAGGGTTAGCTGAAATATTTGAAGAACGCTTATCAAATATAGGTCATAACGTGACATTGAAAGCAATGGACGAATTTAAACCTAAGAACCTAAAAAATGTTGAAGATTTATTCATTATCACTTCTACTCAAGGTGAAGGGGATCCACCTGATAATGCAGCTGAATTGCATGAGTTCATTCATGGTCGTAAGGCACCTAAACTTGAAGGTGTGAGATTCTCAGTTCTAGCATTAGGGGATCAAACGTATGAATACTTCTGTCAAACAGGTCGTGATTTTGATAGAAAACTAGATGAATTAGGTGCTGAACGTATATATGATCGTGTGGATTGCGACGTTGATTATGAAGAAGACGCTGAAAAGTGGATGGCAAATGTAATCAATGCGATAGATACTGCACCAGAAGGCACTCAAAATGAACAAATTGTAAGTGAATCAATTAAATCTGCGAAAGAAAAGAAATTCTCTAAAGCAAATCCATATCAAGCAGAAGTCTTAGAAAACATTAACCTTAATGGACAAGGTTCAAATAAGGAAACACGTCATATTGAATTTCTATTAGATAATTTCGGTGAAGATTATGAAGTTGGAGACTGTTTAGTCGTTCTACCTCAAAATGACCCAGCTTTAGTTGATTTATTAATTAGCACATTAGGTTGGGATCCGAATGATCAAGTTCAAATTTCAGATGAGGGTGACACATTAGGATTAGAAGAAGCCTTAACAACTCATTTTGAAATTACGAAGTTAACGAAACCGCTTCTTATCAATGCGGCGTCATTCTTTGAAAATGAAGAACTTAATGAAAAGGTTGAAGATAATGAATGGGTTCAAAGTTACATTGAAGGTCGTGACTTAATCGACTTATTAAATGACTTTGCGACAACAGAACTTCAACCAGAAAATTTATATCAATTATTAAGAAAATTACCACCTAGAGAATATTCAATATCTAGTAGTTATCAAGCGCTACCAGATGAAGTGCATATTACAGTTGGGGCAGTTAGATACAACTCACATGGACGTGACCGTTCAGGTGTATGTTCAGTTCAATTTGCTGAACGTATTCAACCAGGTGACACTGTTCCAATTTACTTGAAACGCAATCCAAACTTCAAATTCCCTAAAGAGGGTGACACACCAGTTATCATGATTGGACCTGGAACAGGTGTTGCACCATTTAGAGCATACATGCAGGAAAGAGAAGAGCATGGATTTAAAGGTAATACTTGGTTATTCTTTGGTGATCAACACTTTACAACAGACTTCCTATATCAAACAGAATGGCAAGAATGGTTGAAAGACGGCGTGCTAGGAAAAATGGATGTTGCATTCTCAAGAGACACTGGTGAAAAAGTATACGTCCAACATCGTATTGCTGAACGCAGTAAAGAATTTAATGAATGGCTTCAAAAAGGTGCTTCACTTTACATTTGTGGTGATGAAAAACATATGGCGAAAGATGTACATCAAGCTATCCGCAATGTTTTAATGAAAGAACAAAACTTATCTGAAGAAGATGCTGAAGCCTACCTTAAACAAATGAAGAAAGATAAACGTTACCAACGCGATGTGTACTAATAGA
>NZ_KV840149.1:0-92771 GCF_001839115.1 Staphylococcus sp. HMSC62B09 | reverse complement strand
TGTGTACTAATAGAAAGGGTGGTACTTAATGGCTAAGACAAATAAGCAAATGTCAGAAGAACTTGATAAGAAGCTAGATGCTTTAGAGTATTTAAAAGACGAAAGTAATTATTTACGTGGGACAATTGAGCAAGGCTTAGCAGACCCACTTACTGGTGCTATTTCAGATGATGACACTAAATTATTGAAATTCCATGGTAGCTACCAACAAGATGATAGAGATTTACGTGACGAACGTCGCAAGCAGAAATTAGAACCAGCTTACAGCTTTATGATTCGCGTGCGTCTACCAGGAGGAACAGCTACACCTGAACAATGGATTGCCATGGATGACATTTCTAATAATTATGCCAACCAAACGTTGAAATTAACAACACGTCAGACTTTCCAATTTCACGGCATTTTAAAAAGAAATTTAAAAACATCTATGAAGAAAATTAATGAGTCTGTACTCGATACGATTGCGGCATGTGGGGACGTGAATCGTAATACAATGTGTAATCCTAATCCATATCAATCTCATATTCATAAAGAGATTAATGATTATGCAACTAAAATCAGTGACCATCTATTACCTAAGACAAATGCCTATCATGAAATTTGGTTAGATGGAGAGAAAGTATTAGATTCTTCAGAAGAAATTGAACCAATGTACGGTAAGAAATATTTACCACGTAAGTTTAAAATTGGTATCGCCTTACCACCATCTAATGATATTGATGTCTATTCACAAGACATCGGACTTATCGGTATCGTTGAAGATGAAACACTTGTCGGATTTAATGTCACAGTTGGTGGCGGTATGGGTATGACGCACGGAAATACAGATACGTACCCACAAGTTGGTCGTTTAGCTGGTTTCGTTCCTAAAGAACAAGTCGTTGATGTTTGTGAGAAAATCTTAACAATTCAACGTGATTATGGTAATCGTGAGAACCGCAAGAACGCACGATTCAAATATACAGTTGACCGCTTAGGTGTGGATAAAGTTGTAGAAGAACTAAATACACGTTTAGGATGGGAAATTGAAGAACCACGTGATTTTGAATTCGAACATAATGGCGATCGTCTAGGTTGGATTGAGGGCGACGAAGGTGTTTGGAATTATACTTTATTCATTCAAAATGGACGTGTTAAAGATACAGAAGATTATCAATTGAAAACGGCATTACGAAAAATTGCAGAAACACATACGGGTGACTTCAGATTATCTCCTAACCAAAATTTAATTATTGCAAATGTAACTCCAGAGAAAAAAGAAGAAATTCAAAGTCTTATCGATCAGTATGGTTTAACAGATGGTAAAAATTATACGGGATTAAGACGTAATTCAATGGCATGTGTCGCGTTCCCAACATGTGGATTAGCGATGGCTGAGTCAGAACGTTATTTACCATCATTAATCTCTAAGATTGAAGACTTATTAGATGAAGCGGGTGTGGATGATGAAGAAATCACAATCCGTATGACTGGATGCCCAAATGGTTGCGCTAGACCAGCACTTGCAGAAATTGCATTTATAGGTAAAGCACCTGGCAAATATAATATGTATTTAGGCGGTGGCTTCAAAGGTGAACGTTTAAATAAATTGTACAAAGAGAATATTGGAGAACAAGAGATTCTTGAAAGTCTACGTCCAATTCTTATGGATTATGGTAAAGAACGTCTTGAAGGTGAGCATTTTGGTGACTTTGTCATACGTTCGGGCGTTGTTGCTAAAGTTCATGGAGGACAAGACTTCCATAGTTAAAGTTTGAAATAAGTTATTTTAAACGGGGTGACAACATGGGGAAAGTGTATTTAGTAGGAGCAGGACCTGGTGATCCTGATTTATTAACTATCAAAGGTATGAAAGCCATTCAAATGTCAGATGTGATTTTATATGATCGCCTAGTCAATAAAGACATTTTAGATTTAGCTAAACCAGGGACAAAGTTCTTTTATTGTGGTAAAGACCCGAATAGACATTCATTACCGCAAGAAGAAACGAATCGGATGTTGGTTAATTTAGCAAAAAAAGGACATGTTATTACTCGTTTAAAAGGTGGTGACCCGTTTGTCTTTGGCCGAGGTGGTGAAGAGGCAGAAATATTGGCACAACATCAGATTGCATTTGAAATTGTGCCTGGTATCACTTCGGGCATTGCTGCACCAGCTTATGCAGGCATTCCTGTCACGCACAGAGATTATAGTTCGTCAGTTGCTTTTGTGACAGCAGTTAATAAACCTGGTATGTCTAAAGATGATTATTGGGCACATTTAGCGCATGGTCCAGAAACACTTTGTGTTTATATGGGTGTTAAACGATTACCAGAAATTTGTGACCTACTTATTGAACATGGTAAATCAATTGACACGCCTGTCGCACTTGTTCATTTAGGAACGACGACTTCTCAAAAAACAATTGATGGTACGTTAGGTAACATCGTTGAAAAAGCGTCAGAAATAAAAAATCCTGCTATGATTATTATTGGCGATGTTGTCCAAATGCGACAAAAAATTAGTTGGTTTAAAGAACAAACTACGGATTTAGAAATAACCTTACCTTAATTATTAATAATAAAAAAGAATAATCATAAAAGGAGGATACAATATGAGCAATATGCCACTTATGATTGATTTACAAAATAAAAAGATTGTCATAGTTGGTGGTGGGAAGGTAGCAACTCGACGAGCAATGTCATTAGTTGAATACTGTTCTCATGTTCATATTGTTAGTCCTTCAATCACCAAAGAATTACATACTTTATTTCAGCAACAGCGATTGACTTGGGCTGAAAAAATGTTTGAACCACAAGATATTAGTCGCGCATTTCTAGTTATTATTGCGACAAATCAACCAGAGGTAAATCAACATGTTAAAGATAGTTTGCCAGAAGGTACATTGTTAAATCACGCTGCAGATGCTTCTAAGGGGAATGTGACGTTTCCTAGTATGCTTAGACGTGGCAAATTGACTATTAGTGTATCTACAGATGGTGCAAGTCCTAAACTAGGTCGACAAATTATATCGACATTGCAAGACACTTACGATGAACGTTATGAAAGTTATATCGATTTTTTATATGAAAGTAGACAACTTATTAAAGCATCACCGATAGAGCCATCTAGAAAGCAAGCGTTATTACAACATGTATTATCTGAGGACTATTTGGATGAGGAGAAACAAAAAGAATTCAAGCAATGGCTTCAATCACAAGTTTAATGTCAGGGGGCATGTGATATATGAGAAAATTATTTATATTTGCATTAGCTGGTTTTTTAGCCCAACTTGTTGATGGTTCACTTGGCATGGGATTCGGTGCCTCATCATCATCAATATTATTAACTTATGGGATTGCACCGGCCATTGTATCGGCAACTGTACATTTTTCAGAAATAGCTACAACTGCTGCATCAGGAACATCACATTGGAAATTTGAGAATGTGCATAAGCCCACCATGTTAAAGTTAGCTATTCCAGGTGCTATAAGTGGATTTATTGGTGCAGGTCTACTTACACAAATACATGGGGATTATATTAAGCCATATATCGCATTGTTCTTACTTTCAATGGGTATATATATTTTGTATCAATTTTTATTTAAAAGAAATAGAGAAATTCATACACATGTTGGTAAGTTGAGTGGTTTCAAACTTGTGCCTCAAGGTGCTATCGCCGGATTCTTAGATGCGATTGGTGGAGGTGGCTGGGGACCAGTAAATACACCTTTGTTATTAGCTAGTCATAAGATTCAACCACGATATGCAATTGGTACTGTATCGGCGAGTGAGTTTTTTGTAACGTTATCAACGTCATTGAGTTTCATCATCTTCTTAGGTATTACTCAGATTAATTGGTGGTTTGTTATTGCGTTAAGTGTCGGCGGTATGATTGCAGCACCTATCTCTGCATATTTAACAAAAATATTACCAATTAATATTTTAGCCATTTGTGTTGGTGGCTTAATCATCTTCACAAATAGCAATGCATTAATGACTTATTTCGTACACGATGACACAATTTCAAATATTGTAAGATTCGCAATTATTTGTGCGATTGTGATACTTGTTATTATCACTGTGATTCGCAACAAAAAATTGTCTTTTTCTTGAAAATAAAACCGAGTAAACTAATCTAATTAATTGGAAAAGGAGTTATCAAAAATGACAACACATGAACAGATTATTAATTATACGATTAAACCACATGGTGGTACATTAATTAACCGCGTAGTAGAAGGTGAAGAAAGAGATCATCTTTTAGAAGCAGCACAATCATATAAAGTGATTACTTTAAATCCTTGGTCAATTTCTGACTTAGAATTAATCGGTATTGGTGGTTTTAGTCCGTTAACAGGATTTATGGGTGAGGCTGACTACACTAAAGTTGTTGAAGATACACATCTTGAAAATGGATTAGTGTGGAGCATTCCGATTACACTACCAGTTACTGAAGAAGAAGCGGATAAATTAGAAATCGGTGATGACATTGCATTATACGGTGAAGATGGCGAATTATATGGCACATTGAAATTAGAAGAAAAGTACACATATGATAAGAAAAAAGAAGCTCAAAATGTGTATGGTACGACTGACGAGGCACATCCAGGTGTTAAAAAGGTTTATGACAAAGGGAATGTTTACCTTGCTGGACCAATCCAATTAATTAATCGACCTAAACATGATGAGTTCTCTGATTTCCATTTAGACCCAGCAGAAACACGTCAATTATTCCATGATTTAGGATGGAAGACTGTCGTTGGATTCCAAACAAGAAATCCTGTACATCGTGCGCATGAATATATACAAAAATCTGCATTAGAAATTGTAGATGGTCTTGTACTTAATCCGTTAGTAGGAGAAACGAAATCAGATGATATTCCAGCGGACGTTCGTATGGAAAGTTATCAAGCTATCTTAAAGAACTACTTCCCTAAAGATAGAGCGCGCTTAGTCATTTATCCTGCGGCAATGCGTTATGCTGGTCCACGTGAAGCAATTCTACATGCTACAGTACGTAAAAACTATGGTTGTACACATTTCATTGTTGGACGTGACCATGCAGGAGTGGGCGATTATTATGGCACATATGAAGCACAAGAATTAATTTCTCAATTTGAAGATGAACTAGATATTCAAATATTGAAATTTGAACATGCATTTTATTGTGAAAAATGTGGCAACATGGCTACTGCTAAAACATGCCCACACGACGCATCAGAGCATGTACATTTAAGTGGTACTAAAGTAAGAGAAAAACTAAGAAATGGTGAATCATTACCTACAAAATTCTCTAGACCTGAAGTAGCTGAAGTCTTAATCAAAGGGTTAAAATAAAATTAATTCGGAGGGATTTAGCATGAGTCAATCAAGTAATATTACATGGCATGATTCTGAAGTTACTAAGTCAGATAGACAACAACAAAATGGTCATAAAAGTGTAGTGATATGGTTTACAGGATTATCAGGATCTGGAAAATCAACTGTATCAGTAGAACTTGAAAAAGCTTTGTTTCAATTAGAAAAACATTCTTATCGATTAGACGGCGATAATGTAAGACATGGTTTAAATAAGAATTTAGGCTTTAGTCCAGAAGATCGTAAGGAAAATATTCGACGCATTGGTGAAGTAAGTAAATTACTTGTAGATGCGGGAACAATTGCTATAACAGCATTTATTTCGCCTTACAGAGCAGATCGTGATGAAGTTCGTGAAATTTTAGAAGATGGAGAATTCATTGAAGTTTACACAGAGTGTAGCGTGGAAGCATGTGAACAACGTGATCCTAAAGGTCTTTATAAAAAAGCGCGCTCTGGTGAAATAAAAGAATTTACTGGTATAAGTGCGCCGTATGAAGCACCACATCAACCAGAAATTACGATTAATACAGAACATCAAAGTGTAGAAGAATCAGTAAGTACTATTATTGAATATTTGAAGAATAAAGAAATTATTTAAAATTATTATGCGTGTGAGGCTGGGACAAAATAAAATGTCTCAGCCTAATTTTATCATTTTGTTAGTAGCTGACTGATTTGAAAATGTACTTGAATCAAGCTTTTTTCAAACCTAGTCATCCTTGCCTGGTAGGCCGGGCCCCAGCAAAGAGAATTTCCTAAAGAAATTCTACAGGCTAAGCAAGCTGGGGATACAACGAAATAAATTTTGAGAAAATATTATTTCTGTCCCACCCCATACGCTTTTTTTGCATATCGTCTTAAATTAAAGTCAGATTTCTGATAAAATTATGAAAACGTTTTCTATATAAGTGGAAAGCGTATTTCGAAATAAGGGGGAATTCACATGCAAGGGGATAGTATGTGGTTAACAATAATGGGGATAATCATTATCGGCTCAATTGTTGGACTTTTAATTGCAAAAAAGATTAGTCCGGTCGTTGGTATGATTTTAATTCCTAGTATTGGTGCTTTGCTATTAGGATACGGCATTAAAGATTTAGTTAAATTCTTTAATAGTGGTTTAGAATCTGTGATGAGCGTAGTCATCATGTTTATCTTCGCAATTATATTCTTTGGCATTATGACTGACAGTGGACTGTTCAAACCTATTGTCAAACGACTTATATTAATGACTCGCGGTAATGTAGTCATTGTTTGTATTGTCACAGCATTGATTGGTATGTTTGCACAATTAGATGGTGCAGGTGCTGTCACTTTCTTATTATCAATTCCTGCATTATTGCCACTATATAAAGCTTTAAACATGAACAAATACTTATTAATTCTTTTACTAGCAATTAGTGCTGCGATTATGAATATGGTGCCTTGGGGCGGTCCAATGGCTCGTGTTGCTTCTGTATTGAAAGTGAAAAGTGTTAACGAATTATGGTATGGCATCATTCCAGTACAATTGATTGGCTTCGTGTTAGTACTTATCTTCGCAACTTATTTAGGGTTTAGGGAAAAGAAACGAATTAAGAAGGCAATCGATAACGGTGAAGTAGAACCTACATTAAACATTGATATTCATCGACTTGTGAAAAACTACGAACGAGATCAAGACATTAAGTTTCCTGTAAGAGGACGCGCGCTCAAACATGGTTGGGTAATTTGGACCAATGTATTGTTGACGATTATCGTATTAGTTATGATGTTAACTAACATTGCACCGCCAGAATTTGCCTTTATGGTTGGTGTTGCAATTGCATTAGTGATTAACTTCCCAAATGTGGATGAACAAATGAACCGTCTAAAGGCACATGCACCAAATGCATTAATGATGGCCGCAGTTATTATAGCAGCAGGTATGTTCTTGGGTGTTTTAGAAGAGACAGGTATGTTAAAGTCAATTGCTTTAAATTTCATTAAGATCATTCCTGATGCCGTTGGACCATATTTACATATCATTGTTGGTTTCTTTGGTGTTCCACTTGATTTACTTACAAGTACAGATGCGTATTATTTCGCGTTACTTCCTATAGTAGAACAAACTGCAAGTCAATTTGGTATTAATCCAGTTTCAACAGCATATTCAATGGTAATCGGTAATATTGTAGGAACATTTGTAAGCCCATTCTCTCCTGCATTATGGTTAGCTATTGGTCTCGCTGAGGCAAATATGGGTACATATATTAAGTATGCATTCTTTTGGATTTGGGGATTTGCGATTGTGTTATTAGGCATAGCAGTATTAATTGGTACAGTTACAATCTAAATTACTAGATACAGTACGTTGTTAAAAGATTTTAATTGAATAATTAAACTCATATTCCTCCTTATAAGTATGTCGCTGATGTCTTATAAGGGGGGATTTGATTTTTTTATCATTACTATTATAAAAAATACTTCCAAAATATCCTCGCCAAACCTTGAAAACGATTCATATTTCCCACTTTTCATGAAATAAAACATCTTTAAAATTATCAGATATTTTACAAGTCGGGTATATACATTGTTGATTAATATAGTATAAGCACTGTCATAGAAGTGTTTTTATAATTGTAATATAAGTCTATGTTTATTACATGAAACGTAAAATTATTATGATTCATTTACAAACCCTTAACATTCCACACAAACCCTTGTGTGTCTGTTAGAGTATGTCTTGTCGTTATTTAACGAGGAAAAAATTTCTTAAAACTATTTTGAATCAAATGATTTAAAATTTCTGATATGTCAATTGCAGGTAGCCACGAGAAAAAATAAGCTTTAAACATTCTAGGAGGATATTTTATTATGAAAAAGATCGCTACAGCTACAATTGCAACAGCAGGTATTGCAACATTCGGATTAGCACATCAAGATGCAAACGCAGCGGAAAACAATAATGGATATAACCCTAATGACCCATATTCATATAGTTACACTTACACAATTGACCAACAAGGTAATTATCATTATGAATGGCAAGGTAACTGGAGCCCATCTCAAGTTCAACAAGGTGGTCAACAAAACACTGGCAACCAAGCAGTAAATAATACTCAATCAAACAATAACTACAACTATAATTACAATAACAATCAATCAAACCAATACACTCAATCATACACAGCAAACAATAATGCTGGCGGTGGTTTAGGTGCTAGTTATTCAACTTCAGATCGTAACGTTAAAGTCACAACTCAAAACGCACCAACTACACAATCAACTAGTTCAAGTTCTAGTAGCGAAGCATTAGCTGGTAAATCAAGTGGAGGTTCTAACCTTTACACTGCAGGTCAATGTACGTATTATGTATATGACAAAGTAGGCGGTAAAATTGGTAGCACTTGGGGTAACGCAAATAACTGGGCAACTGCAGCAGCTGCAGATGGCTACACAGTTAATAACACACCTAAAGCAGGTGCAGTAATGCAAACATCTCAAGGTGCATACGGTCACGTTGCATATGTTGAAAGTGTAAACGATGATGGTTCAGTTAAAGTTTCAGAAATGAACTATAATGGTGGACCTGGTGTCGTTTCATCACGTACAATCTCAGCTAGCCAAGCTGGTTCATACAACTACATTTCATAATTTGAAATCACTTTTAACCACGATTCCTTATCATACGGAGTCGTGGTTTTTTCTTTTGAGAAAAGACTGTGACAAGATAGGTATTCGTGTGATTGAAGTCCAACCATAAAGGGAAACATAATATAAAGAAGAATAATGCTTAAAGAATATTATGTTTAATTGTGAAGGAGGGTGAGTAGAGATGACGTTTGATGTGATTAAGTGGATTATATTAGCTCTAATTGCTATTGTAACTATTGCGATTATTTGTGGTCTCATTTGGGGTTCGTTATTAGAAGAACGAGCATATGATAAACGCTCTAAAAAAGAAAAACGAAAAGAAACTGAGAAAAATTTAGAAATGGCAAAAGGTCATACTGATAATAAAGGTGTAGATGGTGACTATGAAGAGGCACCAACTAAAGAAGGAACGCTCAAAGATGAGCATATTAATCATCGTGAGAAATAATGATTATAAAACCCTTGGAAGATGCTATATCAAGCATACTTTCAAGGGTTTTTAAATTGAATAGTAAGGTTGAATGTTCACATTTTATTTACATTTAATATCTCAATTTTTCTTCATTTCTATACTTTTAACATCTGCAAGTGATAAACTATGTATGTTAAAAAATCACAATAATTTTCAGAAAAGTTAGGAGCTTTCATCATGCTACTGTTTGTAGTAGAAATCATCATAATGATACTGGCTATTATATTAGGGCTTCGCACAGCTGGTGCATTAGGGTGTGGTATCTTCGCCATTGTGGCACAACTCATTATGATCTTTGGTTTTCAATTGCCTCCAGGTTCAGCGCCTGTCACTGCAGTTTTAATCATTTTATCTATTGGTATCGCAGGTGGTACTTTACAAGCTACAGGAGGAATAGACTATTTAGTCTTTCTTGCTTCTAAAATTATCGAGCGTTTCCCGAAATCCATTATTTTTATCGCACCAATGATTGTCTTTCTGTTTGTATTTGGTGTAGGTACCGCAAATATTGCGTTATCTTTAGAACCTATTATTGCTAAGACTGCTGTTAGAGCAAATATCCAACCTAAACGACCACTCACCGCATCTGTTTTGACTGCAAATTTAGCCTTATTATGTAGTCCTGCAGCATCAGCAACAGCTTACATCATATCAGTAATGGCTGGTTATCACATTTCAATGGGACAATATTTAAGTATTGTATTACCTACAGCGATTATTACGATGTTAATGTTAAGTGTCTTTTGTACATTTGTTGGTCGTAAGACAACGGTCACTGTAAGTGAAATTGCACATACACCTGAAGTGTCAGTCAAAAAATCATTTACAACGAAAACCAAATTAGGCGTAGTTGGATTTTTATTATGTGTTGCAGGTATATTAACTTTTGGTATTTTTCCAAATTTAATGCCTTCATTTAATGTTGATGGTGAACAAGTTAAAGTAACTATGACGGAAATCGTCCAATTCTTTATGTATTTGAGTGTCGCAATTAATTTATTAATGATAAAGATTAACACGAGTGATATATTGTCATCTAATATTGCGCAATCAGCTATTGGTGCACTCTTTGCAGTACTTGGCCCAGGTTGGTTAGGTGCTACTGTATTTAATGCACCGCAAAATTTAAAAATTATACAAGACGATATTGGACAAACAATTCAATCTATACCTTGGCTAGTCATTGTCTTAGTTGCCATAGTGGCAATGATCGTTATCTCGCAAACTGCAACAGCCTCCATTATGGTGCCGATTGTCATGAGTATGGGTATTCCACCAATGTATTTCATTGCAATGGTCCAAACGCTTAATGTCAATTTCGTCATTCCAGCACAGCCAACATTATTATTTGCAGTTAATCTAGATGAGACTGGACGCACACGTGCAACAAGTTTTATTATTCCAGGATTCTTTGCGATTGGTGTATCAATCGTGGTTGGATTTCTAATTAAATTTTTATTGGGATTATAGATTATAAGACCACTAATTTTGGGTAAATGCTCAAAGTTTAGTGGTCTTTTCTTTTGAAAATGAACAGGTATTTTAAAAGAATTTAAATAAATATAAATTCACAATAACAGTATTATTATGCAAAATTAATACAATATAAAATTTGTTAAATACGTTAAGTTTAAACTTAACACTGTTGTTATGGCAATTTTTAAAGCTTTAAAATATGTCTGAAATATATATTTATTCAATAAAAAGAAAAGTATAATTTGAATGGAATTTGCATTTTTATTTAATTTTAGATATCGTCAATATGTGAATAAACCGTGACAAGAAAGTGGTTTTTAATTTTTATCGAAACAACAATTTTGAGGAGGAACATAATTGAAACGAGAAAAAATTATGGATTGGCCGACTTTTATAGGGACGGTAATCGTATTACTTGTAGCTGTTACACCGATGATGGTATTTCCTAAGGCTAGTGAAAAAGTAATTACCGATATCAATAGCGCAATCTCCAATTCAATTGGATCCGTGTATTTATTTATGGGATTAATCATTCTATTCTTTGTACTATATATTGCATTCGGTCGTTATGGCAATGTAACACTTGGAAAGGCGACTGATAGACCAGAATTCAATAACTTTAGTTGGGCATCTATGCTCTTCTGTGCAGGTATTGGATCGGATATTTTATATTGGGGTGTCATTGAGTGGGCATTCTATTATCAAGTACCACCGAATGGTGCGAAAGCGATGTCTGATGAAGCACTTACATATGCAACGCAATATGGGATGTTCCATTGGGGACCAATCGCTTGGGCAATCTATGTGTTACCAGCGTTACCTATTGGTTATTTAGTATTTGTTAAGAAACAACCAATTTATAAAATCAGTCAAGCATGTCGTCCAGTTTTAAAAGGACAAACGGATAAATTCTTAGGTAAATTAGTGGATATATTATTTATTTTTGGTTTACTAGGAGGCGCAGCAACATCACTTGCTCTTGGAGTGCCAATGATTTCTGCTGGTATAGAGAAACTTACAGGAATCGATGGAGAGAATATGGTTGTGCGTTCAATCATTTTATTAACAATCACAGTAGTATTCGCAGTCAGTTCGTATTCTGGCTTGAAAAAGGGAATTCAAAAATTAAGTGATGTTAACGTATGGCTATCATTCTTATTATTAGGCTTTGTATTTATTGTTGGGCCTACTGTATTTATTATGGAAACAACGATTACAAGCTTTGGTAATATGTTGAGAGATTTCTTCCATATGGCCACTTGGATGGAACCTTTTGGTGGCATTAAGGGACGTAAAGAAACGAATTTCCCACAAGACCGGACAATATTCTATTGGTCATGGTGGTTAGTATATGCACCGTTTATCGGTCTATTCATCGCACGTATTTCAAAAGGACGTCGTCTTAAAGAAGTCATTCTAGGTACTATTATTTATGGTACATTAGGCTGTCTATTGTTCTTTGGTATATTTGGAAACTATGCTGTGTATTTACAAATTACAGGTGAATTTAATGTGATTAACTTTTTAAATACACACGGCACTGAAGCAACGATTATTCAAGTAATGCATCAATTACCATTCTCATCATTAATTGTTGTATTGTTCTTGATTTCTGCTTTCTTATTCTTGGCGACAACATTTGATTCAGGTTCATATATTTTAGCTGCTGCATCTCAGAAAAAAATTGTTGGAGAACCATTAAAGGCTAACCGTCTATTCTGGGCATTTGCGTTATGTCTTTTACCGTTCTCTCTTATGTTAGTTGGTGGTGAACGTGCGCTAGAAGTATTAAAAACAGCATCCTTACTGGCGAGTGTACCGTTAATTGTCATATTTATTTTTATGATGATATCGTTTATTATTACGCTTAATACAGATCGGATTAAACTGGAGACAAGAGCGGATAAACATAAAGAAATTGAGAGACGTTCATTACGTATTGTGCAAGTTAAAGAAAAATCAGATGATGATGACAACTTATAAATAAAAAAGAGCTAGCAGATTCTTCAAAGTTTTACACTTTAGAAAATCTGCTAGCTTTTTTAAATATCTTCTTTTTCTGGAATTGGGTAATGTTCGAATATCTGTCCACTTTCAATGGCATTACTTAAGTTTTCTAACCATTTACAATATTGCTTTGTGTGGTCTAATTGAGCTTGGATTTTATCGACTTCTGCTTTAGCATGTTCGTCTAAGTCAGCATTTTTTAATGTTTCGTCTAACAGTAATTGTGCCTTTTCGACCGCTTCTAAATTAGTATCAACTTCACGTTCCCACTTTTGTGTAAAGAAATTTCGGAAAAAATGGAAGAAGTTTTTTTCTGCAATGAAATGTTGTTTTCTGCTACCACGCGTAAATTGTTGTTTTACGATGTCGAATTCTTGTAATTTCTTGACACCAGCACTCATGCTAGGTTTGCTCATTTGTAAATGCTCACGCATCTCATCAAGCGTCATGCTTCCTTCGAAGACCATTGTGCCGTATAAATTGCCAACGCTACGATTCGTACCGTACAAATCCATCGTTTCACCGATTGAGTTAATCACAAGGTCTTTTGCTTCTTCAATTTTTTGATCATAATTCGTTGAACGTGCCATAGTGCACCTCCATTGTTACTTAGTAATTTTTCAAAAGAGAAATAAACGATGATGTTTATTTTTTCGATTCTAAATCATTATAAAGTGTTTGATGAAAAGTTTCAAAATCGCATATTCATTATTAGCACTTTTGATACTAAAATTTCAAGTTTATGTAAAAAATGTGCAGATATGTGTTGTTTGCAAGACTGTAAAAAGTGTGATAACCTAGTTTTGTAAAATTCGTTAAATAAAAATTTAACAAACTTAACGGAGGTCGTTTGATGGAACTTGTAGAGAAATTGTCTAATCGTCAATATATCGATGGTGAATGGGTAGAAAGTTCAAATAAAAATACAAGAGATATTATTAATCCTTATAACCAAGAAGTTATCTTTACGGTTGCAGAAGGTACTGCTGAAGATGCAGAAAGAGCAATACTTGCAGCACGTCGCGCATTTGAAGATGCCGAGTGGTCACTAGAAACAAGTGAAGTCAGAGGTAAAAAAGTAAAAGCAATTGCGGATAAAATAACAGAAAACCGTGATGAATTAGCCAAATTAGAAACTTTAGATACTGGTAAAACGTTAGAAGAATCATATGCGGATATGGATGATATAGCTAATGTATTTACTTACTTTGCAGGTTTAGCAGATAAAGATGGTGGTGAAATGATAAATTCACCAATTCCTAACACTGAGAGTAAAGTAGTTAAAGAACCTGTAGGTGTAGTTACTCAAATCACACCTTGGAACTATCCGTTACTTCAAGCTTCATGGAAGATCGCACCAGCTTTAGCAACAGGATGTTCACTCGTTATGAAACCAAGTGAAATTACGCCATTAACTACCATTCGTGTATTCGAATTAATGGAGAAAGTTGGCTTCCCTAAAGGCGTTATCAACTTAGTATTAAGTAGCGGTGAGGAAATTGGAGATACGTTATCAGGTCATGAAGAAGTAGACTTAGTTTCATTCACAGGCGGAATTGAAACAGGTAAACATATCATGAAGAATGCGGCCAATCATGTAACTAACATCGCTTTAGAACTTGGTGGAAAGAACCCTAATATCATTTTTGATGATGCTGACTTTGAAGTTGCAGTAGATCAAGCGTTAAATGGTGGTTACTTCCACGCAGGTCAAGTATGTTCGGCAGGTTCACGTATATTAGTACACAACGATATTAAAGCTGACTTTGAAAAGGCATTAATCGATCGTGTCGGCAAAATTAAACTTGGTAATGGTTTCGATGATGATACAGAAATGGGACCAGTGATTTCTACAGAACATCGCAATAAGATTGAAGGTTACATGGAAATTGCAAAAGAAGAAGGCGCTACAATCGCGATTGGTGGTAAACGTCCAGAACGAGAAGATTTACAAGCTGGTTTGTTCTTTGAACCAACAGTGATTACAGATTGTGATACTTCAATGCGTATCGTTCAAGAAGAAGTCTTTGGACCAGTTGTGACAATTGAAGGATTTGATAGTGAAGAAGAAGCAATTAAATTAGCTAATGATTCTATTTATGGTTTAGCCGGTGCAGTATTCACTAAAGATATCGGTAAAGCACAACGTGTAGCTAATAAATTAAAACTTGGTACAGTTTGGATTAATGATTTCCATCCATACTTTGCACAGGCACCTTGGGGTGGCTATAAACAATCAGGTATTGGACGTGAACTAGGTAAAGAAGGCTTGGAAGAGTACTTAACTAGTAAACACATCTTAACTAACACAAACCCAGAACCAGTCAACTTCTTTAGTAAATAACAAGTCCATGCTAGAACTTTAGAGTCGTTATATTGATTAACTATGCGACTCTATTTATTTGAGTTATAAAGTTGTACGTATCGAACTTAAAACATGAAATAAAAAGACATAATAATCAATTTAAGGGAGGACGAATTTATAATGAGTAAAAAGAATTCATATGATTACGTCATTATTGGTGGCGGTAGTGCAGGATCAGTATTAGGTAATCGTTTAACAGAAGATAAAGATAAAGAGGTATTAGTGTTAGAGGCAGGACGTAGTGACTATCCTTGGGATTTATTCATTCAAATGCCAGCAGCATTAATGTTCCCATCAGGTAATCGTTTTTACGATTGGATTTATCAAACGGAAGAAGAACCGCATATGGGACGTAAAGTAGACCATGCACGTGGTAAAGTGCTTGGTGGCTCTAGTTCAATTAATGGTATGATTTACCAAAGAGGGAATCCAATGGACTATGAAGGATGGGCTGAACCAGAAGGTATGGAATCATGGGACTACGCACATTGTTTACCATACTTTAAACGTCTAGAGAAAACATACGGTGCTACACCATTTGATCAATTCAGAGGACATCACGGTCCAATTAAATTAAAACGTGGACCTGCAACAAATCCTTTATTCAAATCATTCTTTGATGCCGGTGTAGAAGCAGGTTACCATAAAACAAAAGATGTGAACGGATATAGACAAGAAGGGTTTGGACCGTTTGATAGCCAAGTGCATAATGGTCGTCGTGTTTCAGCATCAAGAGCTTACTTACACCCAGCAATGAAACGTAAAAACTTAACTGTTAAGACTCGTGCATTTGTCACTAAAATTCATTTTGATGGTAACAAAGCAACAGGGGTAACATTTAAACGTAATGGTAGATATCATACTGTTGAGGCTGGTGAAGTTATCTTATCTGGTGGAGCGTTCAACACGCCTCAATTATTACAATTATCAGGCATTGGTGACGCAGAATTCTTGAAATCTAAAGGTATAGAACCACGTATGCATTTACCAGGTGTTGGTGAAAACTTCGAAGACCACTTAGAAGTATATATTCAACACGAATGTAAAGAGCCTGTGTCACTTCAACCTAGCTTAGATGTTAAACGTATGCCATGGATTGGTTTACAATGGATATTCGCGCGTAAAGGTGCAGCAGCATCAAATCACTTTGAAGGTGGTGCTTTCGTAAGATCAAATAATCAAGTTGCATACCCTAACTTAATGTTCCACTTCTTACCAATTGCTGTAAGATATGATGGACAAAAAGCACCAGTAGCACATGGTTACCAAGTTCACGTAGGTCCTATGTATTCCAATTCACGTGGTAGCTTGAAAATTAAATCAAAAGACCCGTTTGAAAAACCAAGTATTGTCTTTAATTACCTTTCAACTAAAGAAGACGAACAAGAGTGGGTAGAAGCTATTCGAGTAGCCAGAAATATATTAGCACAAAAAGCAATGGATCCATTTAATGGTGGTGAAATTTCACCAGGACCATCAGTACAAACAGACGAAGAAATCTTGGATTGGGTACGTAGAGATGGTGAAACAGCATTGCATCCATCTTGTAGTGCTAAAATGGGACCTGCCTCAGATCCAATGTCTGTTGTTGACCCATTAACAATGAAAGTTCACGGTATGGAAAATTTACGTGTTGTTGACGCTTCGGCTATGCCTCGTACAACAAACGGTAATATTCATGCACCAGTTTTAATGCTTGCTGAAAAAGCAGCAGATATCATCCGTGGTAAGAAACCATTGGAACCGCAATATGTAGATTATTATAAACATGGCGTAAGCGATGAAAACACTGGCGCAATGGAATTTGATCCATATTACCAACACTAATTATAAAATACTATATTAATAATCTAGAACCAGTATAATTAATAAATCAATGTTACTTTACAAATTTGCAGTAGCTGACTGAATTGAGAAGGCGTTTAAATTAAGCTTTTATTAGTTCTAGTTATCCCTGAAGGGGGAGTGGGATAATGAATTCAAAATGAATTCTGACTCACTCCCCCTTTTCTATTTAACTTTTGATTTTAAACATTCAGAACAATATCACGTTATTAAAACCTTCTTAGTCATCAAAGTTTGATATTATAGATAGAAAGAAGTGATTGAGAAGGGCGGATGAATACCTCTTGAATACTAATTATGAAATCACGTTTGACACTAAGAAGGATGATATAGCCTCTGATTATTTATCACTTAATTTAATTTTAAAAGGTAAAGTCACATGTCAATGTGAAAATCAAAATAAGCACTATCATGTTGGAGATTTAATATTAATCAATAGCTATCAAAACTTTTTGATTTTAGAAGATTCAGATGTAATTTATATGTCGCTCCGACTGTCTAATAATTATTTTTCTCATTACATTGAAGATAAGAATATTTATTTTCATTTTGAATCGGTTCCTAAACAACAATCTAAATAATTAACGATAATCATTTTACAGAGGCGTATACAAGCATTTATCAAAGCTTGCATATGCTTCTTTTTTTCGGGAAAAGCAGACTATAAAATGGATGTAACATTGAATCATGTTTGGAACATATGAAACCGTGACACAACATTGTTAAAAGAGAAAAGCATATAATGAGGAAAAAGGAGTGGATATAATGATGAAAGAACTAGTAAAACGTCTACAAGAGAAAGAAGAAAAGATGATTGAAATTCGTAGACACTTACATGAACATCCAGAATTATCATTCCAAGAATCAGAAACACCTAAATATATTGCTGATTTCTATAAAGACAAAGATTGTGAAGTTAAAACAAATGTCGGTGAAAATGGTGTGAAAGTGACTATCGATAGCGGTAATCCTGGAAAAACAATTGCGATTAGAGCAGACTTTGATGCTTTACCAATCCAAGAAGATACTGGATTGTCATTTGCGTCTAAAAATGATGGTGTGATGCATGCATGTGGTCATGATGCGCATACCGCGTATATGTTAATATTAGCTGAAACGTTAATTGAAATGAAAGATCAATTTAATGGTAAAGTGATTGTTATTCACCAACCAGCTGAAGAAATGCCTCCAGGCGGTGCCAAAGGCATGATTGAAGATGGTGTGCTAGATGGAGTCGATCATGTTCTAGGTACACATGTAATGACAAATATGGAACCGGGTAAAGTGTTTTATCGTCCTGAAAATGTTCAAACAGGACGCTCATACTTTAAGTTAACGATACAAGGTGAAGGTGGTCATGGTTCATCACCTCATACAGCAAACGATGCGATTGTCGCTGGTGCTAACTTTGTTACTACTGCACAAACAATCGTTTCACGTCGCCTTAACCCGTTTGAAACAGGTGTTGTAACAATTGGCTCATTTGATGGTAAAGGTCAATTTAATGTCATTAAAGATAAAATCGAGCTTGAAGGTGATGTGCGTGCATTAACCGATGCTACACGTGATAAAATTGCTGACGAATTACAACAAATGGTCAAAGGTCTTGAAGCAACATTTGGTGTTAAATGTGACTTTGAGTTTAGTAAAGACTATCCGGCATTATATAATGACCCTGATTTTACAAATTATGTTGCAGAAACTATTAAAAAAGCTGATTTAGATGATGTAAAAGGGGTAGAAGAATGTGAAGCACAACCGCCATCAGAAGATTTCGCATTTTACGCTAAAACATTGCCAAGCACATTTATTTATTCAGGTGCTGCGCCTCAAGATGGAAAAGCGTATCCTCATCATCATCCTAAATTTAAAATTGATGAGAAAAGTATGTTAGTCGCAGCAGAAGCTGTGGGTGCAGTTGTGTTAGATTACTTAAATTCTAAATAAAAAATGCTTATCTCAACTTAGTCAACAAAACTTCAGAAATTGTTGGCTTTCCAGTACTAGTGTAAAGCTATGTATCATGATAGTATTAGCGTATATCTAAACACTGGGGTGAGATAATGAGTTTTTACGAATTTATGCAGGGATTTATTGGTGACCAAACCCCTTTAGGAGAACTTGCACATTGGATTAACCAAGATCAGTATTTTCCTAAGTATGAACGAATTTCTGATAACATACTTAGTTATTTTACGAAAATTACAACATTGGACCACGAATTTTTAGAAATCGTAAAGCGTTCTATCTCGCTTTATGAACTAAGCCAATTATAATAACAGAACGCATATAGATATACGAATTTAATAGTAGCTCAGTGCTAGTTTAGAAATGAAGGATAAGAATCATGATTTTAAATGATAGTTACAAAACTTATGTAGTAGAAGAAAAAAACGATAACACGATTTCAATAAAGAAAAATAATGATGAACATCAATATGATGTGTTAGAAGTGATTGATGATTTATCAAATGATTCTTTTTGTGTGTTAAATCATTTATTTATTAATGAAGGTATGGAAGATGAATTCGAGAAGAAATTCTTAGAACGTCCTAAATACTTACAAAATGTTCCAGGATTTAAAGCTTTAAGATTTTTACGTCCACAAGTAGCAAGACGACACTATATTATTTTAACTTTATGGGAAGAACGTCAGGCATTTTATGATTGGCAGAATTCTAATGAATATAGTCAAACCCATAAACATAGAGGCACTGAACGTGGTGTTGATCGCAACATTGTTAATCGTGATTTATCTTATAATGTGCGTATTGAGCTATCTGGTTTAGAGTCAAAATTAGATTTAAGTCATATTTTCTAGTACAGATATAAAGATTAAGCCAATGTCATTGTTATCGACATATGTGCTTAATCTTTTTCAATTTCAAACCAAATTGTAAAAACGTTTACATAAATTATTTTGATTTCATCAGACTAAAGCGTTTGATAAGATAATAAATAAGGTCGAACTGAAAGGGAGTATAGTAATGGATAATTCAAGTTTATTAGCACCAGAGACTTACAATATTGTTTCAGAAATAGAGAAACATGCTTCTAATACATCGAAGAAAGCCCTAATTTATGAAAATGGGGTAGACGAACCAATTACAGTGACATATTCAGAATTAATTAAAAATGCCAATAAAGTGGGACATGTCTTATTAAATCACGGACTTAAAAAAGGTGATAAAGTATTAATCATGATGCCGAGAGCAATTATGACATATGAACTATATCTTGCTGCATTAAAACTGGGTATTGCGATTATTCCTAGTTCAGAAATGCTAAGAACTAAAGATTTACAATATCGAATTACACATGGTGAGATTAAAGCAGTAATTGCTAAATCTGATTTTATTGAAGAGTTCAAAGGCGTTAAAGAGTATGACGCATTAACGAAATTTATTATTGACGGACACGAAACGGACTGGATTAATATTGAAGATGAAAAAACATCACAAAGTGATACGTTAGATATTGAAAAAACTTCAAGAGACGATTTAGCCATCTTATCATATACATCTGGAACGACAGGAAATCCTAAGGCTGTTACACATTCTCATGGTTGGGGCTTTGCACACATGAAAATGGCGCCGGAACATTGGTTATGTATTAAAGAAGACGACTTAGTGTGGGCGACAGCTGCACCAGGTTGGCAAAAATGGGTATGGAGTCCGTTCTTATCAATTATGGGTTCAGGCGCAACAGCATTTGTTTATAATGGTAAATTCAACCCTTCTCGTTATCTTGAATTACTACAAGGCTTTGAAATCAATGTCTTATGTTGTACACCAACAGAATATCGTATGATGGCGAAATTAGACAATTTACAAGAATATAACTTAGAACACCTTCACAGTGCTGTATCAGCAGGAGAGCCATTAAACCGTGAAGTTGTAGAACAATTCCGTAGTAACTTTAATTTAACGGTGCGTGATGGTTATGGACAAACAGAGAGTACTTTATTAATCGGGTTCCTAAAAGACACTAAATCACGACCAGGTTCAATGGGTAAAGAAATCCCAGGTAGCCGTGTTACTATTGTTGATGATGAAGGACAACCGGTTGAAACAAATGTTAAAGGAAATATTGCTTTGCCACTTGATTTCCCTGGTTTGTTTAAAGGTTATTATAAAGATGAAGAACGTACGAAAGCAGCTCAAGCAGGTGACTATTACATTACTGGAGACTTAGCGCATATAGATGAAGATGGCTATTTCTGGTTTGAAGGTCGACGAGATGATATTATCATCAGTTCAGGCTATACAATTGGACCGTTTGAAGTTGAAGATGCCTTAACAAATCACCCGGTCGTTAAAGAATGTGCTGTTGTAGCAAGTCCTCATGAAATTCGAGGCAACATTGTTAAAGCATTCGTTATTTTACAAGATAATTATCAAGGTAATGATGACCTTGTTAAAGAATTACAAACTTTTGCGAAGAATGAAGTAGCACCATATAAATACCCACGTGCAATTGAATTTGTAGACTCATTACCTAAAACAAATTCAGGTAAAATCCGTCGTGTTGAATTACGCGATGCTGAACGTGAGAAATATAATAAAGAAAATGGATTTAAATAATATCGATTTCAATGTATAAAAGACACCTCGTTAAATGCTTTGGTCATCTAACGAGGTGTTATTTTTGTGTATCAGTTTGTATTTGATTGAGTAATCGATACCAATTGATGAAGCATATTATCTTGCAGTATATCCACCGTCTACAGTTAATGTCGCACCTGTAATAAATCGAGTTTCATCACTTGCTAAGAATAATACTGCATTGGCAACGTCTACAGGTTCACCTAAATAGCCAATAGGATGGTGTTCAGACATTTTAGCAGTATAAGCCTCTAAACCACCTTCTGTTCTACATCGAGTTTTTTCACTAAAGGTGTTAATAATGTACCTGGATGTACATAGTTAACACGAATGTGATTTTTACCAAAGCTGATGGCATCTTGTCGTGTCATATTTGTAACATCACCTTTAGCAGCTGCGTATGGTGTGAGTTCATCTGTACCGACTAAACCTAAGATAGATGAGAAGTTGACGATTGAACCGCCACCGTTTTCACGTAAGAGTGTTACAGCATGTTTAGTACAGAAGAATACGCCTTTTACATCGACTGCAAATACTTGATCCCATTCTTCTTCAGTGAGTTGGTCTGTCGTTTTACCTGCACCAGTTATACCCACACAATTAATGAGTATGTCTAATTTACCAATATCACGCTTAATATGTGTAAATGTTTCATCAACACTAGCTTCTTTAGAAACGTCTAAAACATAACCATATACCTTTTGATTAGTTTCTTTAGAAAGTGTGTCAACCCGCTTGATTGACTACATCTTCTTTAAGGTCTGAAATGGTAACTGTTGCACCCTCTTCAACAAAACGCTTAGCAGTTTCGAAGCCCATGCCATCACCTGAATCAGTAATTAAAGCTACTTTGTTTTCTAGTCTCATAATAATCCTCTTTTCAAAAATAGTCTCATCACAATTTGATGGTATCATCGGAAATATATAATGTATAATGCATAATAATTATATTTTTATAACTTAAAGTTATGGTTTGAGGTGTAGCGTTTGGAGATTATAAAGCTCAAATATTTTAAAGTGGTAGCTAATATGAATAATATTACAGAGGCAGCAAAGCGACTGAATATTTCTCAACCAGCACTTAGTAAGGCGATTACATCAATTGAAGATGAGTTTGGTGTGGCATTATTTGACCGGAAAGATAGACATATCTACTTAAACCGATAGGGTGAATTAATGCTGAATTATATCGATAGTGCATTTAGGGAGTTAAATGAAGGTGAACGTATAATCAAAGAATTAACAGGTGTCGAAAGTGGTCAAGTTACTTTTGCAGTAACATTTCCATATGTCATGCCATTACTCATTCAAAATTACGTGTCACGACATCCCAATATTAAAATTAAGCAATATCAAGCAATATCTGAACGGGCACCTCATTTGATTTTAAATAACGAAGTAGATTTTGCTATATCATCTTTTAAAATTGAACATCGCGATATTAGTTGGGAACCTATCATACAAGATGATATTTATTTAACTGTTAGTAAAGAACATCCTCTCTCTCAATGTACTTCTCTTGAATTAACACAAATTAAAGATGAACGATTGATAGGTCAAATTGAAGGTTATGGTTTTCGAGATACGATAGATCACATTTTAAAACAAGAAGGGATTGTTCCTAATTATCAAGTAGAGGTTGAGGATTCGAGCGCTATCTTAAAACTAGTACCTATGAATATAGGCATCTCATTCACACCTAAACAAGCCTTAAGAAATTTGGATAAGCAAATTGTAGCAATACCTATTAACAATGAACATTGTTATAGGGAGATTGGTTTAGCTTATAAAAAATCTCATTACTTTACAGAAGTAGCGTGGTCATTTAAGACATTTGCGACTAATTATTTTCAAAATCATATCACTTAAACTGAATAATATATAAATAGTATGACACAATTAAAGCGTGCAAAACAGACTTTTAGTTATTCTTATAAGGCCGTTTTATGCTTTAATTGTGTCTTTTTTATAAATATTGAAACTAAATGTGATGTTTTTAATTGTATTTATTTCGATTTTATGACATACTCAATGATAATTAGTATGACATAATAATTAATTGAGGTGACATTATAATGACGAAATATATTTATGCTTTTGATGAAGGACAAAAATCGATGAAAGATTTACTTGGAGGTAAAGGTGCTAACCTATCTGAAATGAAACGTTTAGGTTTACCTGTGCCAGACGGTTTTACAATAACAACTGCCGCTTGTATTGAATACTTAAGACAAGGCAAATCATTATCAACTGATGTAAAAACACAATTAATTGATCATCTTGTTGACTTTTCAGAGAGAACTGGGAAAGCATTCTCATCAGATGCTAACTTATTACTTGTATCTGTACGAAGCGGTGCAAAAATATCGATGCCTGGTATGATGGATACAATTCTTAACTTGGGATTAAATGACGATAACGTAAAGAAACTTGCAGATAAAACAGGTGATGCTCGCTTTGCATATGACTGTTACCGTCGCTTACTACAAATGTTCGGTGAAGTGGTATACAACGTTCCGATGCAAGCATTTGATACATATTTTGAAGATTATAAACAACGTCACAACTTTGAAAATGACGCTGCAATTACAGCTGAAGGTTTACAAGAAATTTGTGAACGTTTCAAAGACATTTATATGGAAGAAGTTTATAAACCGTTCCCTCAAGAACCTTTGAAACAATTAGAAGAAGCAATCGAAGCGGTCTTTAAGTCTTGGGATAATGACCGTGCACGAATTTATCGTGATTTAAATGATATTCCACATGACATAGGTACTGCTGTTAATATCCAAGAAATGGTATTTGGTAATAGTGGTAATAATAGTGGAACAGGTGTTGCATTTACTCGTAATCCTGTGAGCGGAGAAAATAAATTATTTGGTGAATATTTATTAAATGCACAGGGTGAAGATGTCGTAGCTGGTATTCGTACACCAAAAGACATTTCAACTTTACACGATCAAATGCCTGACGTACATCGAGAATTTGTTGAAGTAACGAAACAACTTGAACAGCATTATAAAGATATGCAAGATATTGAATTTACAATTGAAAATGGAAAGTTATACTTATTACAAACTCGTAATGGTAAACGTACGGCACGTGCAGCAATTAAAATAGCAGTAGATTTAGTAGATGAAGGTGTCATTAAAAAAGAAGAAGCGATGTCAAATGTTGATGTGAAATCAATCGACCAATTATTACATCCTAATTTTGATGAAAAAGCATTAAAACAAGCAACTGAAATTTCAAAAATAGGTTTACCTGCAAGTCCAGGGGCAGCTACAGGGCAAATTGTATTTTCAGCTGAAGATGCTAAGGCACAAGTTGATGCAGGTAAGAAAGTTATCTTAATGCGTCCGGAAACGTCTCCTGAAGATATAGAAGGTATGATTGCGAGTGAAGCAATCGTAACAACACACGGAGGTATGACATCTCACGCAGCAGTTGTAGCTCGTGGTATGGGTAAATGTTGTGTGACAGGTTGTTCGGATTTAGAAATCAATACTGTAGCAAAGACAGTTTGCTATGATGGTGGGGAACTTCATGAAGGCGATACAATTTCAGTTGATGGTACTAAAGGTGACATCTACATAGGTGAGATTGAAACAGTCAGTGCTGAACACAGTGAAGAGTTCACTCAATTTATGGAATGGTCAGAGGATATTGCACGCTTGAATGTTCGAATGAACGCAGAGACGCCTCAAGATATTAAAGCGGGTTATGACTTTGGTTCTAAAGGTATTGGTTTAGTTCGTACGGAGCATATGTTCTTCGGAGCGGAACGTTTAGTTGAAATGCGACGATTTATTCTTTCATCTTCATATGAACAACGAGTAGAAGCTTTGAATAATATTCGTAAGTATCAAGTAGAAGACTTTGAAGCAATATTCCGATTATCTGGAGAGCGTCCTACAATTGTCCGTTTGCTTGATCCACCTTTACATGAGTTTTTACCTAATTCTGATGAAGATGTTGAAAATGTAGCACGACAACTCAACATTCCTAAAGAAGTATTGAATAAACGCATTGTAGATCTTCATGAAGTGAATCCAATGCTAGGACATCGTGGTTGTAGACTTGCAATCACATACCCTGAGTTATATGAAATGCAAGTTGAAGCGATTATGGGAAGCGTATTAAAACTTAAAAAAGAGGGTATAACATGTAAACCTGAAATTATGATTCCGCTAGTATCAACTGTGGAAGAATTCACAACGCTTAAAGAGAAATTGGTTAAAACCATTGAACAATTAGAGGATGAACAAGGTGACAGCGTACCATATTTAATTGGTACAATGATTGAAACACCGCGCGCATGTTTAGTAGCAGATGAATTAGCAAAACATTGTGATTTCTTTAGTTTCGGTACAAATGATTTAACGCAATTGACATTTGGTTTCTCAAGAGATGATGCAGGTAAATTTATAAATGTGTATACTGAAAGTAATATATTGAAGCTTGACCCATTCCAAACGTTAGATAGAGACGGTGTCGGAAAATTAATCGAAATTGCAGTTGAACAAGCTAAAAAAGTAAATCCGAAAATCAAAATCGGTGTATGTGGTGAATTAGGTGGAGATGCTAAGTCTATTCGTCGTTTCAATCAATTAGCGATAGACTATGTTTCATGCTCACCATTCCGAGTTCCAGGTGCAATTTTAGCAACAGCTCAGAGTCAAGCGGAGGAAAGCGAGCAGTAAAGTGAACGAAACTCAATCAAATGAACAAATTCTAAAGTTATTTATCGTATCAGATTCCATTGGCGAAACAGCACAACGAATGATTCATGCAACATTAACACAATTCCCTGATTTGCATAATGTTGAAATTAAGAAATTTCCATATATTAAAGATGAAGAGGAATTCTTAAATATTTTAAATTTAGCACGTGAACAACATGCGATTGTAGCGACGACGTTAGTAAGTGAATCCTTTAATGCATTGGGACATCAATTTGCACATGAACATGATATTCCTTATGTTGACTACATGTCTGATTTAATCAGCATTATTAAGAAGATAACACACAGTCAACCGCTTATGGAGAGCGGTGCGTTACGTAAATTAAATGATGAATATTTCAAGCGTATTGAAGCGATTGAATACTCTGTTAAATACGATGATGGTAAACATTTTACTGATATAGGTGAAGCGGATGCATTAATTGTTGGTGTGTCACGAACATCTAAAACACCATTAAGTATGTATTTAGCTAACAAAGGTTATAAAATAGCTAATATTCCATTGGTACCTGAAATTGAAATTCCTGATAATGTTTATAAACAAAAAGGGTTAAAAGTATTTGGATTAACTGCGAGTCCACAGTATATTGCAAACATACGAAAGAATCGTGCGGAAACGTTAGGTTTATCTAGTGAATCACGATACAATAACTTGGATCGTATTAAGAAAGAACTTGTATATGCTGAGGAAGTCTTTAAGAAATTAAATGCGACTGTTATCAATACGGAATATAAATCGATTGAAGAGTCAGCATTCTATATTGAGAAATTTTTACAACCTAAATTGTAATTGCAAGAATAAAGAAGTATTTGGTTACAGTTTTATAAGGTTAAAATGAGATGAATTTAAACACTTAGTTGCATATCTGTAACTAGGTGTTTTCTTATAAAAAATAGGTAGCGTTGATGCGTTCATTTTCATATAAAAAAATAATTTTAATTAAGTTTCGCAATTTACAATTTACCATATTTGTTTTAACATAGAAATGAAAGGCTTAACAATCTTTATATAAAAAGATATTACTTTATATTAGGGAGAAAGAGTAGTAAGTAATAGCTTTTTAGTTGTTAACTAATAAATTTGGAGAGGTGTACAACCATGGCAGAATCAAAAGACGTCATTTTAATTGGTGCGGGTGTCTTAAGTACAACATTTGGTTCTATGTTAAATGAGCTTGAGCCTAATTGGAATATCAAGCTTTATGAACGTATGGATCGACCAGGTCTTGAAAGTTCTAATGAACGCCACAACGCTGGTACTGGTCATGCTGCACTTTGTGAATTGAACTACACTGTTCAACAACCTGATGGTTCAATTGACATTGATAAAGCAAAAGAAATCAACGAAGAATTTGAAATTTCAAAACAGTTCTGGGGTCACTTAGTGAAAGCAGGACATATTGAGAATCCAAGAGAATTTATTAATCCTCTTCCACACATTAGTTTTGTTAGAGGCGTTAACAATAAAGAATTCTTGAAGAAACGTTATGAAGCAATGAAACAATCACCAATGTTCGATAACATCGAATATACTGAAGACATTGAAGTAATGAGAAAATGGATTCCATTAATGATGCAAGGTCGCGTTGATGACGGCAAAATGGCTGCTAGTAAAATCGACGAAGGTACAGACGTTAACTTTGGTGAATTAACACGTAAAATGGCACGTCACTTAGAGTTAGACGAGCATGTTGAAGTTAAATATAGTCACCAAGTACTTGATTTTGAACGTTTATCAAATGGTAAATGGCAAGTTAAAATCAAAGATCTTAAAACTGGTAGCGTATTTGAAGAAGTTACTGACTATGTATTCATTGGTGCAGGTGGTGCTGCAATTCCATTACTACAAAAAACAGGCATCCCTGAAAGTAAACATTTAGGTGGATTCCCTATTACTGGTCAATTCTTAGCATGTACAAATCCACAAGTAATTGAAGCACATGATGCGAAAGTATATGGTAAAGAACCACCAGGTACACCACCAATGACAGTACCTCACCTTGATGCTCGTTATATCGAAGGTAAACGTACGTTATTATTTGGACCATTTGCAAACGTTGGACCTAAATTCCTTAAAAATGGCTCAAACTTAGATTTATTCAAATCTATCAAACCTTATAACATTACAACGATGTTAGCTGCTGCAGTTAAAAACTTACCATTGATTAAATATTCATTTGATCAAATTATCATGACTAAAGAGGGTTGTATGAACCATTTACGTACATTCTACCCTGAAGCTCGTGATGAAGATTGGGAATTATACACAGCAGGTAAACGTGTACAAGTAATTAAAGATACTGAAAAAGAAGGTAAAGGATTTATCCAATTCGGTACAGAAGTGGTTAACTCTGAAGATCATTCAGTGATTGCTTTACTTGGTGAATCACCAGGGGCATCAACTTCAGTATCAGTAGCTTTAGAAGTTCTTGAGAAAAACTTCCCAGAACAAATCGGCCAATGGAATGCTAAAATTAAAGAAATGATTCCATCATACGGTCAATCATTAATTGAAGATGTTGAATTAATGAGAAAAATACGTCGTCAAACGTCTAAAGATCTTGAATTAGGATACTATGAAGACGCTAAATAAGATGTGTTAATAATAAGTAAGAGTCGCTTGAGAGTTTATAGCTCAAGCGACTCTTTTTTAACTTTCTATAGGTATAAAGAAGTTGGCGTATTTATAATGATAAACAATCTTTGAATAATCAAAAGGTAGTCCTTTATTAGTGTAAAAGGTTAAATCATGACGCATACAAGGATCATTTGGATTGAGATCCAATTGTGGTGCTTCACGTTCAGTAAGAAAATCAATATAGAAATAGATATCAGAAAAACCGATATTAATCTTAAGCTGTGCTTGAAGATAGTCGAATATTGAATGTTCTGCACTGTCATGATCAAGGTGCGTAACTAATGTTTTATTGAAGTAAGATGTTTCAATACATAAAGGGTTATGATCTAAATAGCGAATACGTTCGACATAATAAACTTCTTCATCTTGTTCCGTTAAACGTAAGTGCGCTCTTACTTCATCATTAGGTTTTATCGTTTCAAACGTTAAAACTTTACTTGTGATTTGATGGCCTTGCAGATTATCTGAGAAACCCTTTGTTTTCAAAAGGTTGATATACCCTGATTTATTTTTATTTCGTACATAAATTCCACTGCCTCTTGTTTGGAAAATCATACCATCTCTTTGGAGTATCGCTAATGCTTTAATGATGGTACTTTTGCTAACCTCATATCGTGCTTTTAATTGTTCGACACTTGGAAGTTTATCACCAACATTATATTCATCATTTGCAATGGCACTTGTAATATCTTGAGCAATTCGTTCGTACTTTAACATCATTTGACTCCCTTAATGCGTAATTTATTTTTATTATAACAAATGTAAAACACTATTAGTAAATTGTACCGGTATAATTTTGATTATTCTGTTTACAAATTGTACCGGTATAATTACAATAGATTTTGAAAAGGCTTTCGTATTGTTGTTAATGATAAGATTATGAAAGTAGTTAAAAAGTAAAACACTAATGAAAAAATTATAAAGGAGTTTTGGAACATGTCTAAATTACCTAATGATTTCTTATGGGGTGGCGCTTTAGCGGCTAATCAATTCGAAGGTGGCTATGACCAAGGTGGAAAAGGACTAAGTGTCATTGATGTTATGACAGCTGGGGCACACGGTAAAGCACGTGAAATTACGCAAGATGTAGAACCTGACAAATATTATCCAAATCATGTTGGCATTGATTTCTACAATCGTTATAAAGAAGATGTGAAAATGTTTAGTGACATGGGTTTAAAATGCTTAAGAACATCAATTGCTTGGACTCGAATTTTTCCAAAAGGTGACGAAGTTGAACCCAATGAGGAAGGTTTACAATTCTATGATGACTTATTTGATGAGTTATTAAAATATAACATTCAACCTGTTATCACACTTTCACATTTTGAAATGCCGTTACACTTAGCTCGTGAATATGGTGGTTTCAGAAATCGTAAAGTGGCAGATTTCTTTGCACATTTTGCAGAAACAGTATTTAACCGTTATAAAGATAAAGTGAAATATTGGATGACATTTAACGAAATTAATAACCAAATGGACATTAATAATCCAATCTTCTTATGGACAAACTCAGGTGTATCATTAAAAGAGGACGATAATAAAGAAGAGGTATTGTACCAAGTAGCACATAATGAATTAATCGCTAGTGCTAAAGCAGTTAAGATTGGTAAAGAAATCAATCCTGAGTTCGAAATTGGTGCGATGATTTCACATGTTCCAATCTACCCATATAGTTGTAATCCAAATGATATTATGGAAGCAGAAGTGGCTAGTCGTATGCGTTTCTTCTTCCCTGATGTTCATGCGCGTGGTTATTACCCAGGTTATGCAACGAAGATGTTTGAACGTGAAGGTTTCGACATTGGTTGGCAAGAGGGTGATGATGAAATTTTACGTGATGGCAAAGTGGATTACATTGGATTTAGCTACTATATGTCAACTGTCGTAAAACATGATAATGAAGCAAGTGTCGAAGATAATATCGTTAATGGTGGTTTACCTAATTCAGTAGATAACCCTTATATTAAGAAGAGTGATTGGGGTTGGGCAATCGATCCAGTAGGGTTACGTTATACATTAAATGCCTTATATAATCGCTATCAAATTCCATTGTTTATTGTTGAAAATGGCTTTGGTGCCGTGGATGAGTTTGATGAAAATGGACAAATCCATGATGATTATCGTGTAGATTATTTACGTGAACATATCAAAGCAGCTATTGATGCAGTTGACAAAGATGGTGTTGATTTAACGGGCTACACACCATGGGGTATTATTGATATCGTGTCATTTACAACAGGTGAAATGAAAAAACGTTATGGCTTAATTCACGTAGATCGTGATAATGAAGGAAATGGCTCACTAGAACGTACAAAGAAAGACTCATTTGACTGGTATCGTAATGTGATTGAGTCAAACGGTGAAGAACTGTAACTTTTGAAATTGTTAGGAATAATAGAATACAACATAAGCTTTCAATCATTTTCAAAGCGTAGCTAACTTGCTTTGGATTGGTTGAAAGCTTTTTTAATGAGAATGCGAATTAGTTTATGAACTATACAAGAGTGGTTAAGATGAGGGTATCAAATGAAAAGGAGATTACTTATGACAAAAGATATATTTAGTAATCAATATTGGGAGAAAGCGTGGGAAGATGACCCTAATACTCAGGATAAAAGGATGAAACGTGCAGGTTTAGGTGATCCATCGACACCAGGTTTTGAAAAGTGGGCAGAAAACTTTAATAAAAATTCTTTTACTGAAGAAAGCCAGCACCGTACGAAACGGATTATGAATTGGATTGAGCAACAAACAGGTCGATTTAGTAATTTAAGTGTATTAGATGTAGGGGCTGCGTCAGGAGTGTTTAGTGTCCCGTTTGCTAAAGAAGGTGCTAAAGTTACAGCGTTGGAACCATCGCCAATTTTACATGACATGTTAAAAGATAATGCAAATCATTACGGTGTAACACTTAAAACATTAAATCAATCGTTTGAAGATGCTCAACTAGAAGAATTAGGGCAGCATGATTTAGTTTTTGCGTCAATGTGTCCAGCAGTGACTACGTGGGAAGCGGTTAGCAAGGCAATCGATATTGCACAGAAATTTGTTTATGTCAGTTTAATTGCAGGACCTAAGGAAAACTCAATTGTCGATGAAGTCGTGGCATTTTTAGACGAAGAAAGTCAACCTATGACGGCGGATATGTATTATTTATTACAGTTGTTATACTTTAATGATTATACTTATGAAACATTAATCGAACGCCATACGCAACATAATGACAAACCAATTGAAGATGTGATGCAACAATTGCCACAATGGTTAAAAGAAGTAGAAGTAGAACTAGATGAACAGCAACTTGCAAGCGTAGAACACTATTTACGAGATAAATATGGCGATACCATACCTGTTATCACTGGGGGGTAAATTTGGTAAAGTATTGATTCACGTTTAGAGGAGGCATTCGATGAAACACTACATCGTAAAATTTGAACACACTGATTTAAAAAGATGGAAAAAGTACGTTGTTCCACATGTTTTATATTTGAAGAAATTAATCAAACAAGGACATTTAATCGTTTCTGGTCCTACAGTGAATGCGCGGAAAGATATAAAAGAAGCTTATTTAATATTTAAAGTTAAAAATCGAGACGAATTAATGACATTACTTGAGAAAGATCCATTTTGGTATAAGGGATTGGTTTCAAATTATACCATTGAAGAGTGGAAACCATTATTCGGTAATCTCGAGCAACTCACAAACGAGGAATTTAATGATGAAGAATAATCGTAAATACTATTCTGACAGGGTTTGTTGGGGTGGTATTTATTTTTGTTAAAAAACATAACGATATATCGAAAAAGTAATTAATTAAATAAAAAAAGGTGATTTTAATGATGTTTAGAAGACATATGCAAGATATAAGACAAAGAATGGATCATTTTGAACAATTTGGTAGAAGTAAAGGGCCACAAGGATTTGAGAGATTTGGTGGTTTTGGACGCCGTGGTGGAGGTCGAGATAGATTCTTCAAAAAGGGAAATTTACAATTTATAATTTTACAAATGTTAGAAGAGGAATCACGTCATGGTTATCAAATCATTAAGGATTTAGAAGAACGTTTCAAAGGATTCTATTCACCGAGTCCTGGTTCAGTTTATCCCATATTACAAATGTTGGAAGATAGAGACTTTGTATCGATTTCTAAAGAAGGTAACAAAAAAATCTACACAATTACAGATGAAGGTAAAACTTTTTTAAAAGAGAATGTAGACCAAGATGAATTTACAAAACGCTTAGAACAATTTAAAAATGTAGATTTTGAACAGATGAAAGCATCTCGTGAACAATTACAAGGATTATTTCATGGATTTATGAAAGCAAGTCAAAGCGCATTACAAGATGAAGAAAAACAAAAAGAATTAAATGTATTTATTGAGGAAACTAAACAAAAATTAGAACGTTTCTATAAATAGTGAATATTAGAAAAGCCGGCCGGTTGAAATAACCAGTCGGCTTTTAAATATTCGAGTGAAGTTGTAGAGCACTTCGCCGGAATGATAAACGGGCTACGAAAAGCAGATCGTTCGACAATAATACGCTAATCGCTAAAATCAAAGAGCGATTTTTGCTCATAGCTCGTTATTGCTCACGATCTGAACGCTTTTCTGCGCACCTTAGTTTTTATTTACTGATGCGTCGTAGATAGAATCTACTGCGTCACCTAATGCTTTATCAAATTCTTCTTGTGATTGGCTAGCACGTAAGTCACTTGCTAATGCACGTGAGAAGCTTGCGATTAATTCATCATTGTCTTTCAATAATTTGTTAGCTTCGTCTCTGCTGTAACCACCTGATAATACAACCACGCGTACAACATTTGGATGATCTGCTAATTCTTTGTATAAGTTAGCTTTAGTTGGGATAGTTAATTTTAACATTACTAATTGATCATCGTTTAAAGCATCTAAGCCTTTTTTAAGTTCAGCTTTTAATACTTCTTCAATTTCAGCTTTATCTTTAGCGTTAATGTTAACTTCAGGTTCAATGATTGGTACTAAACCTTTAGCAATGATTTTTTTAGCGAATTCAAATTGTTGTTCAACAACATCTTTGATACCTTGTTCATTTAATTCTAAGATATTAGAACGCATTTTAGTACCGAAGATATGACGTTCAACCGCACGGTCTAAAGTATCGTCTAAATCATCGATAGGTTTCATTAATTGAACACCGTTTTGTTGTTCAGCTAAACCTTTGTCGACTTTTAAGAAAGGTACAACACCTTTGTCTGCTAAGTAGTCACCAGTGTATTTGCCTTCAACTTCACGATCCATAGTTTGTTCGAAAAGGATAGCACCTAAAATTTTGTCTGGAGAGAATGAAGGTGAAGTTACAACTCTAGTACGCATATCGTGCACAAGTTGGAACATTTCGTCATCATTGCTATATTCGTCCTCGTTTACACCATACTCTTTTAATGCTTTAGGAGTACTACCGCCACTTTGGTCTAATGCTGCGATAAAACCTTTCCCATTTGTCATTTTTTCTAATTGTTCTTTATTCATTACTCTTTCCACTCCTTTAATTAACTTTCATATTTATTATGATAAAAATAAAGATCATTCTCAAGTTATAAAACTTATATTTATTGAAAATTCATATTTTACAGTTTATAGTTTCATAAATTAGACGTATTTAGCGATAATAAAGTAAATAAATCTTATTAAGTGAGGGGAAAATGGAAAAACGTATTTTAATTATTGGAAGTCCAGGCTCTGGTAAATCGACATTAGCTCATCATTTACATAAAATGTATGGCATACCTTTATATCATATGGATAACATCAATTGGATTGATAACAAAACGACGATTAGTCAAGAAGAATTAATTGAACAGCTTAATCAAATTATTGCTAAAAATACTTGGATTATTGATGGTAATTATTCGGACACACTACCTTTAAGGTTGAAGAGAGCAACTGACGTTATATGGTTAAAAGAACCTAGATGGAAGTGTATTTACCGTGTCATAAAAAGGGTGATTATTCACAATTTGAAACGTCATCGTATTGGGGGTAATCCGAATACAATTAGTTTTGAATTTATAAAATATGTGTGGCAATTTCCTGAAAATAATAATGAATTCATCAAGTTACAACAATTGAAAACGCAAGATCATATTAAATGGGTTATAAGTAATTCAAGTCTCAAAAACTTATAACATAATCATTAAGATGGTCATTAGTTTAAAAAATACCTACAAATATTTAACATAGTTTCTTATTATTAACGACATAAAAACGAACTATTTATATGAAATGTGAATGATAGTTCGTTTTATGTTATCATTTATTTTAAAGTAGGGAGTTTTTGAACCCTTCATTCATTTAAAAAGGCGTGTGAGTAATGATTAAAAAAGTTAAATTGGTTATTTTTGATTTAGATAATACGCTATTTTCTTTTAATAAATTATGGATAAAAGCGAATAAAGATACGTTTGAAACGTATACGTTGTTTAAAGATATAGATTATAGTGACTTTATGAAATTATTTAAAAAATATGATTTATACTTTTGGAAACAGCATGATGAAGGGGTTATTACCTTAGATGAATTGCGAGAGTTAAGACTAATTAAAACTTTACAGCATTTTGATATAAATATTTCTCGCGAAGAAGCTAACGAGTATTTCGAATCCTTTTTTACTAAGCTACTGTCTAGTATAACTGTTAATAGAAAAATGAATGATTTACTTATGACCTTGAAAGAAAATGTAAACATCGCCATACTTACTAATGGAAAGATTAAAGAACAGAACACTAAAATTGATAATCTCGATATTAGAACAATTTTTGAGAAGAATATTTTTATATCTGAAAATATAGGTTGCGAAAAGCCTTATCCTAAAGCATTTTTAAATGTCACGTCTAGATTAAACGTTAATCCTGAAGAGTGCTTGTTTATAGGAGATTCTTATAGAAATGACATCATGGGAGCGTTAAATGTTAATATGGCTGCCATTTGGTTAACGAATTCTGATAAAGATACAGAATTAAATGTAAAAGATGGTCTTTATTGTTGCGAAGATAATATAGAAGTTCTATTAAAAAAGCTCCTTGATGATGAATATAAAGATTTAACAATTTATAACTAGTTTAATATGAAAAATAGAGTGTATAGAAAGTAACTATTTTCTATACACTCTATTTTTATGCGTGATGGACAATTCTCATCTCAGAACTCTTGTAACATAATCAGGGTATCATTAATTTTAAAAAATTAAATGTATGCAAATATTAGATAATTTATTATATAAAATTTTGCCATATTGATTAATAGTACATAAAATATGCTATTCTATAAGAAAGTTAGGTTCTCTTATTTAGGATAATTAAACTATTTAAATCGCTTACTATTCTAAATAATGAGAGCCTAATTATACATATAAAGCATATTCGGAGACTAAAGGAATGAAAAAGAACAAAATATTTGCTGTATTAACAACAAGTGCTTTGTTACTCGCTGCGTGCAGTAATGGTGATAATTCATCTAGTAGCGGGCAAAAAGGGGACAGCCAGAAGAACGAACAAACTAACAGTCAAAGCGAGAAATTAAAAAAGAATAATGACAAAAACAAGAATGAGAATAAAGTCGATTACCCTAAAGATGGCGTTAAAGGTATTTATGTCACAAGCAATTCGACACAAGGCGATAAGATTGATGAATTAATTAAGTTCATTAAAGATTCTAAATTAAATACAATGGTTATCGATGTTAAAGATGATGAAGGTAATATCACAATGAAACTTAACACTGGAAATAAACAAGTAGATAAGAACACATTAGATATTGTAGATGGTAAGAAATTGTTGAAAAAATTGCATAATAACAATATTTATCCAATTGCTCGTACCGTTACATTTAAGGATACTAAATTAGCTGAAGAACATCCTGAGTGGTCATTTAAAGAAAGTGATGGGTCAGTTTGGACTAATGGTAAAGGCGATAGCTTTGTTAACCCATTCATGAAGGAAGTATGGGATTATGATATTACTGTCGCTAAAGCAGCAGCTAAAACTGGATTCCAAGATATCCAATTTGACTATGTGCGTTTCCCAGAAGGCTTTGAAAATGAAGCAGACAGTTTAACTTATAGTAAGGGTGACTATAAAAATAGCAAGTTAAGTTCAGGTGATCAACGTGTTGATACAATTACAAAATTCTTAGAACATGCTAATAAAGAGTTGAAACCAATGGGTGTTAACGTATCGGCAGACGTATTTGGCTATTCTGCATTAGTTAAAAACGCACCAGGCATTGGTCAAAGTTTCCCTAAAATGTCTGAAAATGTAGATGCGATTTCATCAATGATTTATCCTTCACATTGGAGTAACGGTGACTTTGGTTTAGATGCTCCGGATACAGAACCGTACAAAACAGTAAATCGATACATTCAAAAAGAAAATAGTTTACTAGATTCACTAGGTAAGAAAAAACCAATTTCTCGTCCATGGATTCAAGATTTCACAGCATCATATTTAGGTGATGGTAATTATATTGATTATGATGCCAAAGCAGTATCTGAACAAGTTCAGGCTTTAAAAGATAATGGTGTGAATGAGTTCTTACTATGGAATGCGGGGAACGAATATACTGAAGGTGCAAACTATAATCCTAAAAAAGGTAGCGCGAAAGAACGTGACCCAGAAGGTGTAGAGCAAGATACAAAACAGCAAGACAATAAAGACGACAATAAAAAAGATAGTACTGAAGAGAATGGGAACAGCAATCAATAACAAAAAAGGCGAGATGACTTTGAAGTCATCTCGTTTTTTCTATGAGATTTTTTTATGAGATTGTTTAGCTACTAACGCACCGCCTAGTAATAAGAAAATGCTACCTAATAATTGAATGGATTGTTCACTGTCTGAATGACCAGTTTCAGGTAATGAAGATTGAGCATTTGTGCTATTATGGTTACCTTGTTTTTTTACTGATTGAGACGAAGGCACTTCGTTAGATTTAACGTTACCGACATAATATGAATTTAATTCACGCGCACAATCTACAGAATTAATTTTAGATGCTTCTTCCTTTAGATCATCTAATTCAGCAGCATTTGCAATACCGTGTTCAACATATGTTTCTCCACTTTGAAGTTGATTAAAGTTACTATATTTATCATTTTTATATTCGACTTGGCCATTTTTATGAACTTTATAAACCCCTAAACCAGCATTTGCTTTATTATGGCTTTTAATTTCAAAATAGTCCCCTTTGTCGATTACTTTTCCAAAGTTTTGTAAATCTGGATTACCTCCACTATTTGATAACGCCTCTGAAGCAACTTCTTGTGCGTTATTCTTAGTAACGATATCAGCAGCAAAAGCTTGATGTCCACTAAAAGCAGTTAATAATACTGTACTTGAAATAAGTGTTGACGCAAATAGAGAAACCTTCATCACAATGAAAACCCCATTTCATTATTTATCTTTTACAGCCTTAGTGTAACACTCAGAATTAATTAAAATAGGGGTTTAAAGTAAACCATATTGAAACTTTAAATTAGCTTAAAGAATGACATATTTGTAAAGTTAGATTTACAATATTAAAGTTTTTATGAATATAAGTAATCGTGATACTAAATTTAATGATGCTAACTTACCATTTCTTTTTAGAAAAGTAAGGGATAGACCATGCCATGCAAACAGTGAAAATTAAATGTGCAATCATCCATAAACCGTATTCTGTCCAACTAAATTGAAAAAATGAACGTTGTGCCAATAGAATAAGTAATGGATATAATATTAGAAAAATGATGATCAGTAATAAATAACTTATTTTGTAAAAAGGTTTGAAAAATTTATAAATAATTAGAAATGTGATGTAAATTAAAAATCCAATGACAATATGAATCAATAGTTCTAAAATCAGTGGTGTTTGATTTGGGTCAGCAATGAAATCGATATTGATTAATAACAAGGTTAGGTGCGTCGTGTGTGTTACGACATCCATAGTAAACATGATAAGCAATAATAAAATGCTAATCAGTAATGCACTAAGAAAGTGGTAGCCGTATCGTATCATAATTATCCATCCTTCAAATGAGTTTAACAAGCTATTCCCTATGACGAAGGAAATCACACATTTTAAAAATTTAGAATATTTAAAAAATGATATTGACTCAAACACTATCCAATGCTAATATAATAACAATTCAATAAAACTTGTTAACTCTTATCAAGAGTGGTGGAGGGATGTGCCCTAAGAAGCCCAGCAACCGTCGTTTAACGAAATGGTGCTAATTCACATAAAGTAGACAATACTTTAAGAGATAAGAGAAAGTGTATCGATACTTTCTCTTAAATAATAGAAAGTATTTTTTTATGTCTTCTAACTATTTAAGAGTTGAAGTGTAATTGAATCATTATTAAAAAAGAGGTGTCGATATACATGAAAAAATGGTTAAGTGTTATAAGTATTTTAGTTTTAGTTATTGTATTAGCTGGATGTGGCAAAGATAAAGAGGATAATAAAAAAATCACGGTTGCTGCTTCACCTGCACCCCATGGAGATGTGTTGAAGAAAGCTAAAGAACAATTAAAGAAAAAAGGTTATGATTTAGAAGTTAAAGAGGTCAATGATTATAAAGTGCCAAATAAACTATTAGATAAAGGTGATGTAGATGCGAACTTCTTCCAACATGTACCTTATTTAAAAGCTGAAAAGAAGAGTCATGGATATAAAATAGAAGAATTAGGTAAAGTATTTACAACTCCAATGGGCGTATACAGTAAAAAATATAAAAATCTAAAAGATATTCCTGAAGGTTCAACGATTTATGTTTCAAATAATCCAGCGGAAGAAGGACGATTTTTATCATTCTTTGTAGATGAAGGTCTCATTAAGTTGAAAAAAGGTGTCAAAATTGAAGATGCTAAGTTTGAAGATATCGCTGAAAATAAAAAGAATTTAAAATTCAATCATCAACAAGGGGCTGAGTTTTTACCAAAGACATATAAAAACGGTGAAGGAGCAGCAGTGATTATGAATTCTAACTATGCCATCGATAATGGTTTGAAACCTTCTAAAGATGCAATTGTTATGGAAGGTAAATCATCTCCGTTTGCCAATATTATTGCTGTACAAGAAGGACATAAAAAAGATAAAAAGTTCCAAGAATTATTAAAAGTTATGCAATCGAAAGAAATTAAAGATTATATTAAGAAAGAATATGGAGACGATGTAATTCCATACGAAAGTAAATAATTATCCATATTAAACTACCCGCAAAGTAATAGCTTTGTGGGGTCTTTTTAAAAAGAAAATAATAAATACCAAAAATTATAAACTTTAATTATTTTTGATTATTCAGAAAATATTTACAAATCTGACAATTATTAGTAATATATTCAATATTATCACTTAAATAGTGTTTATTTAGAGGGCCGGAGAACTTTTCAAATAGAGGGAAACAAAAGGGATGGTCTATCTTGGGAGGATGAGCCGATATGAGTAAAGCAGAGGAATTAATTAATGAAGATGGGAAATACTTCGCCGCATCAGGGAGAATAAAATACTATCCATTAGCCATTGACCATGGTTATGGTGCGACACTAGTAGATGTGGATGGTAAAGAATATATTGATTTATTATCAAGTGCAAGTTCACAAAATGTAGGACACGCACCTAAACCAGTTACTGAAGCGATTAAGAAACAAGCTGAGAAATTTATTCATTATACACCAGCATATATGTATCATGAACCAGCAGTGAAATTATCTAAAAAGCTTTGTGAAATTGCTCCAGGTGACTATGAAAAACGTGTAACGTTTGGATTAAGTGGGTCTGATGCGAATGACGGTATTATAAAATTTGCGAGAGCTTATACGGGACGCCCTTACATTATTAGTTTTACAAATGCATATCATGGGTCAACATTTGGATCATTATCCATGTCTGCCATTAGTTTAAATATGCGCAAACATTATGGACCATTATTGAATGGATTTTATCATATTCCATTCCCTGATAAATATAGAGGGATGTATGAGCAGCCAAATGCAAATACAGTTGAAGAGTATCTTGCACCATTAAAAGAAATGTTTGCGAAATATGTGCCAGCGGAAGAAGTGGCTTGTATTGTTGTAGAAACAATCCAAGGTGACGGAGGTCTATTAGAACCTGTAGATGGTTACTTTGAGGCATTAGAAGCGTTATGCCGTGAACATGGTATTCTAATTGCTGTAGACGATATTCAACAGGGGTTAGGGCGAACTGGTACATGGAGTTCAATTGATCACTTTAATTTCACACCGGATTTAATTACATTTGGTAAATCACTAGCAGGTGGATTACCGATGTCTGCTATTGTTGGTCGTAAAGAAATCATAGAGACACTTGAGGCACCGGCACATCTATTTACAACTGGTGCGAATCCTGTAAGTTGTGAAGCGGCTTTAGCTACATTAGGTATGATTGAAGATGAAGATTTATTAACTGCTAGTTCTGAAAAAGGGGCTTACGTGCGCAAGCGAATGGATCAATGGGTGAATGATTATGATTTCGTTGGAGATGTGCGTGGTAAAGGTTTATCAATTGGTATTGATATCGTATCAAATAAACAAGCTAAGACGAGAGCTTCTGAAGAAGCACTTAAAATATGTAATTATTGTTTTGATCATGGTCTTGTATTGATTGCAGTAGCTGGTAATGTACTACGTTTCCAACCACCATTAGTTATTACGTATGAACAATTAGATTATGCTTTAAATACAATAGAGAATGCATTGCAAGCGTTACAAGATGGACAACTGAATAATTATAATATTGATGGTCAAGGCTGGTAACACGAAAAGAAGCACCTATCTCAATTGATGAGACAGGTGCTTTTTCATTTGTATTAATCTTTTGGTACGACGTAGTCCTCTTCTTCATTTTTCTTAGAATGTCGAACACCATAACTTAAATAGATTATGATACCAACAACGAACCAAATTAAAGTATATAGTTTAGCATCGAAACTTAATCCCCAGAATACAAGTAATACTAAAATAAATGTGATTATTGGTAGTACAGGGAAGAATGGTACTTTAAACGATGGTTCAGGTAAATCTTTACCTTCACGTTTTCTTAAACGATACATTGCAAGAGACACAAACATAAATGCGACTAATGTTCCTGCTGAGATAAGTTGTGCCAAGAATGCAAATGGGAACATTGAACCAATTAATACACCAATAATAGTTAGGATTAAAAGTGCTCTGTTTGGTAGATGTTTATGGTTTAATTTTGATAACCAAGGTGGTAATAAACCATCACGACCAAATGAATATAATAAACGTGATCCTGCTAACATCATACCAATTAAAGCGGTGAACATACCGATTACTGAAATAGCTTGAATGACAGCAGCAATAATACCGTGGCCACTTTGACGAAGTGCCCAACCTACAGGTTCAGCATTACCAGCGTATTTAGAATAATGGAACATACCAACCAATACTAAAGCTACACCTACGAATAATACTAAAGCGACAGCTAATGAACCAAGAATACCACGAGGCATTGTTCTTTGTGGGTTGATAGCTTCTGCAGAGTTGGCTGCGATTGAATCAAATCCAATATAAGCTAAGAAAATCATAGAAACCCCAGCATAAATACCTTGCCAACCACCGAAATCACCATTTTCAGTCACTTTATGTTCTGGAATAAACGGAACATAGTTAGATGCTTGGATAGCAGTTAAACCTACGATAATGAACAATACGATTGCAAATACTTTTAAGATAACTAAGACGTTTTCTACACGTGCTGCTTCAGTCATACCACGTGATAAAATGATTGCAGTAATAATGATTACAACAGCAGCGATAATATCAATCACACCACCACCAGCTCCGAATGGATTCGATAATGCTTTAGGCAATACGATACCTAATGGTGATACGAGTCCTCTTAAATTGGCAGAGAATCCGGATGCTACAAAGGCTACGGCAATAAAGTATTCAGCTAAAAGTGCCCAACCTGCGACCCAACCTGAAAATTCTCCAAATAAAACGTTAATCCAAGAATAAGCTGAACCGGCGAAAGGCATTGTTGATGCCATTTCGGCATATGAGAAGGCAACTAAACCTGCAACAATCGCTGCAAGTAAGAATGATAATGCAACGGCAGGGCCTGCATGTTCAGCGGCTACAACGCCAGGCAATGTAAAAATTGCAGTTGATACAATCGTACCAACACCTAATGCAAGAAAATCTCGAACGCGTAATGTACGTTTTAAATGACCATCTTTATTTTGATAGATTGTGGGATCTTCTTTTCGAGTTAAATTTTTGAAAAAACTGGCCATAATCATGAACCTCCACTTACTTAATATATTGAGTTATAAGATTAGCTTGTTATCTCTAGAATATTTATTATATTAGCACAAAACTTTGTATTTTTGTCTAAAATTTCTGAAAATTTTAAGTTTTCTTACTTTTTATAAAATGACAGAGTGTAACAAGGAAATTTTAAATGATAGATTTGATTATAACAGATTAATAAGAAATAAAAACAACAAAAAAGAGTAAAATTATCCATAAAATATAAAAAGTGGTCTTTTGGTCGGGGTTAGCATACTAAAAACACACAATAAGTCAAGTAATTAGACCTTTATTTAGTGGTATTTTACTAAAAAATTAAAGTTTGTTGACCTATTCCATTATGGAATAGGTTCTATCGAAAATATGTATTTTATTAATAGTTCAGAACATACTATAATTAGTCATGTAGTAAAGTTACATCATATTTAAATGCTTCTATTTCGTGTAGTAAATCCATCCCCTTATATTGTATTAGCATAATAGTGCTGAACTTTATGATTTATTACACCAATTGACATAGATAGAAGACTCCCATCTCGCATTTAAATATGTATCCCTAACTGAGATTACTAGCAACAATGAAATAATGAAGTAACTTTAAATATAAAGAAGCCACAACTCATGTAACTAAGTCTTTTCCTCTTTTTCCCTTAAAAAATAGACATGTAGGTGGCTTCTTTTTAATATTAAACTTTAAAACAGAACTTGAAAGGATATGAATTCAGATGACTAAAGAAAACTATTCTGCTGCAAACATGGTCATTGATACTTTAAAAAATAATAATGTAGATTACGTATTTGGTATTCCAGGAGCTAAAATAGACTATCTCTTTAATGCTCTTGAAGATGATGGTCCAGAACTTATTGTGACACGTCACGAACAAAATGCTGCCATGATGGCACAAGGTATCGGTCGTTTAACTGGTAAACCAGGTGTAGCATTAGTAACGAGTGGCCCTGGAGTAAGTAACTTAACAACTGGATTATTAACAGCGACTTCAGAAGGTGATCCAGTGTTAGCTATCGGTGGTCAAGTTAAACGTAACGATTTATTACGTATGACGCATCAAGCAGTAGATAACGCTTCTCTTTTAAGATCATCTACGAAATATAGCGCAGAAGTACAAGATCCTGAGTCTCTATCTGAAGTAATGACAAACGCTATTCGTACAGCGACTTCAGGTAAAAATGGTGCAAGTTTTATTAGTATCCCACAAGATGTTATCGAGTCTCCAGTAACATCTAATGCAATTGATTTATGTGAACAACCACAACTAGGTGTTCCAAATTCAGAAGACATTCAAGACGTTATCAAAGCTATAAAACATGCGAAATTCCCAGTGTTGCTAGTAGGTATGAGAAGTTCAAGTGAGAAAGAAACTGAAGCAATTCGTCAATTAGTTGCTAAATCAAATTTACCAGTTGTTGAAACATTCCAGGGTGCCGGTGTACTTGACCGTGAATTAGAAAATCACTTCTTCGGAAGAGTCGGTTTATTCCGTAACCAAGTAGGTGACGAATTATTAAGAAAAGCTGACTTAGTTGTTGCAATTGGTTATGATCCAATTGAATACGAAGCAAGTAATTGGAATAAAGAATTAGATACAGAAATCATTGTTATTGATGAAGTACAGGCTGAAATCACTAACTTTTTACGCCCTAAAAAAGAATTAATTGGTAATATTGCAGGGACAATTCAACTCCTATCTGAAAATGTGCATGAACCTATTATTAATCAAAATCGTTTAGATGACTTAGAACGTTTGAGAGCAGAAGTCATTGAAGCAACAGGTATCAAGTACACACATGAAGATGGCGTAATGCATCCATTAGAAATTATTGAAACAATGCAAAAAACACTAACTGACGATACAACTGTTACTGTAGACGTAGGTAGCCATTATATTTGGATGGCACGTAAATTTAGAAGTTACAATCCAAGACATTTACTATTTAGTAATGGTATGCAAACACTTGGTGTTGCTTTACCTTGGGCAATCGCAGCTGCATTAGTGCGCCCAAATACTCAAGTTGTGTCAGTAGCTGGAGATGGCGGTTTCTTATTCTCAGGTCAAGATTTAGAAACAGCCGTACGCAAAAATTTAAACATCATCCAATTAATTTGGAATGACGGTAAATATAATATGGTAGAGTTCCAAGAAGAAATGAAATATAAACGTTCAGCTGGAGTTGAATTTGGACCAGTTGATTATGTGAAATATGCTGAATCATTCGGTGCAAAAGGGTTACGTGTTACTAATCAAGAAGAATTAGAAGCGGCTTTAAAAGAAGGCTATGCAACTGAAGGCCCTGTATTAATTGATATCCCAGTGAATTATAAAGACAATATCAAATTATCAACGAATGTATTACCAGATTCTTTAAATTAATTATTAGTCAAACAAACATAGGAGTGAATATTCAATGAGTCACGTATTATATCAACATGGTACTTTAGGTACATTAATGGCAGGTCTATTAGAAGGAACTGCGTCTATCGATGAACTATTAGAACATGGTGATTCAGGACTAGCTACATTAACAGGTTCTAATGGTGAGGTTATCTTTTTAGATGGTGAAGCATTCCATGCTAACGAGCATAAGGAGTTTAAGAAACTAAATGGTGATGAAATGACGCCATATGCAACAATTACTCGTTTTGAAGCAGATCAAACATATCAAACTTCAAATAAAGATTCTGAAAAAGTGTTAAACGAAGTTAAAGAACATATGTTAAGTGATAACTTATTCTCTGCAGTGAAAATAAGTGGTACTTTTAAAAAAATGCACGTACGAATGATGCCTAAACAAGAACCACCTTACACTAGATTAATTGATTCAGCACGTAGACAACCAGAGGAGACGCGTGAAGATATTAAAGGAACAATTATTGGATTCTTTACTCCAGAATTATTCCACGGTATTGGATCAGCTGGTTTCCATATTCACTTTGCTAATGATGAGCGCAACTTTGGTGGTCATGTATTAGACTTTGAAGTAGACGATGTAACTGTTGAAATACAGAATTTCGAAACATTCAAACAACATTTCCCAGTTAATAATAAAACATTTACAGAAACAGAAATTGATTACGCAGATGTTGATGCAGAGATTAGAGAAGCTGAATAATCATACCTATGAAAGAAAGATGAATTTTCAATGAATTCATCTTTCTTTTTTAATTTATAAAATATAATATATGACACAATATAAAATAATGGTATAATAACTTAGAATTTTATATTTATGGAGGGAGCCCTAATGCAATGTCCAAATTGTGGTCAGACATATCAACAAGGAGATCAATATTGCGGTAGTTGTGGTAATAAATTAAATGGTTCATTATCTCAATCAACGCAATCAACAACAGAATCATTCAATTCGGAGATTCAATCTACAAGTCATTCTACAGCTGTTAAGCAAGAACAAATTAATGGAGAACAGAATCATAGTGAGTACGATCGTGGTGAATTTACACATAGATATATGTCTTATGAACACCGCTACGCTGAAGGTCCATTCACGATTAAAGTGAAATCGACCTTCAATGAAAGTAAGCAATTTTTTAAACAAGCTTTTACTTCTCATGATGCAGTGATGAAAGGGAATAAGTTATTTAGTATGACTTTGCTATCATCATTAGTCATTATTGGTTTACTTATATTGGGAATGTTTTTACACCTACTTTCAGCACGTTTATTTGATGGTTATTTTGTTGATACTGCAACAATTATCTTGAAATTTGTATTAACTACTATGCTAGCACTTGCGTTTTTATTTATCGTAACATTCGCCGTTATTCGCTTAATGATAGTAGAAAGCATTTCCTTTAAAAAGGTTTTATCTGATTATATATTAGTTAATACATTATCAGTAAGTATGTTATTTTTAGGATTTATTGTGTTTTTCCTTGAGTTGTATATTTTCAGTGGTATATTGATTGCCTTTTCAGTGATTTTACTTTTAACATCATCAGTGTACTTAATTTCAAAGTATAGTGTAAATCATACGTTACGTTTTGCGAGTTTCTATAGTGTAATGATTTTCTTTGTAATTATTGGATTTGCCTTACATTTATTTGGTTCAACTATCATTCATCGATATGATGATTTAGGTATTTTACATCAATTATTTTGGCGTTGGCTCTAATGATATCTTGAGATAAATATTAATGGTAGATGATATATAAATTTAAAAGTCAGTAAGTGAATTTTATAATTCATTTACTGGCTTTTAGGTATTGAGAAAAAGAATATGCTTAATGTTTATGTTACTTTAAATAATTATTCAATTACTGGAATAATTAGGTGTGAATCATAATCGCCACCAGTATAAACAAGGTGATTGTCTTTGTTTACAGTATCTTCGTGTTCATAACGTGTTTTCGTATTAGGTAAAGGAGTGCTATTACCTTTGATAATTTCGTTACATTTAACAACAACTGCTAATGACTCACCTTTTTTAAATAATGTACCAGATGGTAACCATTCTATTTCGATTGGCACGATTTCATTTGGGCTAACTTTTTGTTCATGTTCATGTGTATGCCATGGTTGTGCAATTGTTGATTTCGTTTCATCTAGTTCGCGATGAGAAGCGCGTAACCAACCTGTTGCAACTTGACCTTTTTCAATATGATTGAAATCAGGAAAATGCACCTCATTACCACGACCGTCTAACTTTTTAATGCCTGCAAAGATGTCTAAATCGTCAGCATTTTCTGCGGCTATCCACAGTTTTAATTTCATATTATCAGTCAATTCTGTATCTTGTTCGAAAGTATGAACATAACATAATTCATCGTCATCACTTTCAGAATCGATTGCTAGTATTTTCTTATCGAGAGGCATTCGAAAAAATAATTTAGATGAAAATCGAGTTTATTCTAAAGAAGCATATCAAAGATTATTAAAGAAGCATAAGTTAGGCAGTATTTTCGGTGGTATTATGTTTGGTGTAATCATGATCCTACTTAATTTAACGCGACTATATTTTTCAGATCAAAAGATTGAATTAGGATTTTTCATAACATTTAATTTTATTTCTGCTTTAATTTTCGGCGTAGTAAGTTATTTCGTTGGTAAAGGTAAAATTGTTAAAGAATATGGTGAGGAGGATTAAGAAATGGATAAATTTATTTAATTGGTTCACTCGAAATCCCACAGGTCGTGATGAGCGTGAGCAATGTGTGCTTGAACATAAGTTAGCGGTTATGTTTTTATTGACATATATTTCAATAGTTATCTTAGGTACAATAAGCTTGGTTATTGATATGAAGAGAGAAACAGTGGATTTTGGAACAATATGCTTATTAGCGTTGAGTGTTATTTTAACGTTTGTATCTCTTTGGATTAATAGAAGAAACCGTTTAGATGAGTTAAAAGCTCATTCAGCTGAAGAATACAAATAATGGGTGAAAAAGCTTGCAATAAAATGCTCGTTTTTCGTCGTTTATTTTGCAACGATGATGTTTATTATTACGGGGATTATCTTCCCTTATATTTTTAATGATGGGTTTAACTTCAAAGAACAATTAATCAAATGTGCAATTTCTGGTGTGCTATTCGACGGTATCATGTTTATTTACTATATGATTATGCTAAAAAAAGAATATTAACTATTATTCAACTCCTTAATTATTATATAATAAATGTATATAATGCTTAAGGAGTCATTTTTTATGTTAAAAGCTGATCCAATTATTGCTAAAATGAAGAATCAAAAAATTAACTACGATAAGGTATTGAAAAAATTAATTAATCAATGGGAAAGGGAAGGTTTAAGACCTAAACTCTTACTACATAGTTGTTGTGCGCCATGTAGCACTTATACGTTAGAATATTTAACGGAATATGCTGACGTGGCAATTTATTTTGCGAATCCCAATATACATCCTAAAAATGAATATTTAAGACGTGCAAAAGTTCAGGAACAATTTGTCTATAATTTTAATGAGAGAACCGGAAAGAATGTTAAATATATTGAAGCGGAATATAAACCGCATGAATTTATGAAAATGGCAAAATCACGTGGCCTCACTGAAGAACCAGAAGGTGGGTTACGTTGTACGGCATGTTTCGAAATGCGGTTGGAGCTAGTTGCTGAAGCTGCTGTGAAATACGGGTATGATTACTTTGGAAGTGCACTCACACTATCACCTAAAAAGAATGCGCAACTTATAAATGAACTGGGTATGGAAGTACAACATTTATATGATGTGAGCTACTTGCCGAGTGACTTCAAGAAAAATAAGGGCTATGAACGTTCAATAGAGATGTGTAATGACTATCATATATTTCGACAATGCTATTGTGGATGTGTCTTCGCTGCGATGGCTCAAGGCATTGATTTTAAACAAATCAATCAAGAAGCTAAAGATTTTTTACAACAATTTTAAAGAAAATGACTCCTAATTTGAAGTTTAATCATTTTAAATTAGGAGTCGTATTTTATATTGTTCGATTAATGAGACGTATAATGGCTAGAATGGCAATCACAAATGCAGATAGGATACCTGCAATTTTCAAACCTTTTTTCTGCTTCTCAGGTTCTGGATCTTCATTTTCCATCATTTCAAGTAATTCACGTTCGATTTCAAGATCAAGTGCAGTTTTCTTTTCACCATTGTAACCAATGCTATTATCGTCATCTTTTTGCACTTTATCATTTTGATTTGATGGCTGTTCTTTACTTTTAGACGGTTGGTCTGCATTTTGTTTTGTATGTTTATCTTCTGCAGTCATACGTATACCCCTCCGGTAAACTTGTTATCTTTGGCTTAAGTATAGTACTTTTTATAATTAAGTAAAGCTATATTATTTTGCGTCTAATCCAATAATATCACTCACGTTATTATAATTATGTCGCTTTAAGTAAGCAGCGATGTCTTTATTTATCTTCTTAGTCAAACCAGGACCTTCAATAACTAATGAAGAATAGATTTGAACAAGAGATGCACCATTTCGCATCATTTGAATGGCATCTTTAGCACTAAATATACCGCCTGTGCCGATAATTAAGAATTCGCCATTTGTTTGTTGATATGCCCATTTCACTAACTCTAAATTTCTTTTGAAAAGGGGTTGTCCACTTAATCCGCCATCTTCTACTTTATTAGAAGAAGTGAGACCATCACGCTTACGAGTTGTATTCGCTAGAATCATACCATCAAATGTTTCAGTGATTGCTGGTAGAATATTTTTAAAACCATCTAGTTCTAAATCAGAAGTTAATTTTAAGAAAATAGGGACATTTACTTCTGTATTGGCTTTAAAGTCTTTCAAAGCTTTGCATAACATTGAAAATTCATCTTTATCATGGAAACTTTGTAAATTCTCAGTATTTGGTGAACTTATGTTAACTGTAAAAAATGAGACATCAGCTTTAAACGTATCAATTACTTTAATGTAATCTTGATAACGCTCATTATAAGGTGTCGTTTTATTTACACCAACATTTAAGCCAACAGGGATATTGTATGAATGGCGACGTAAATTCCATAACGCTCTGTTCATACCAATATTATTAAAGCCCATACGATTGATTAATGCATTATCTTCAACTAGACGATACATGCGAGGTTTTGGATTACCATCTTGAGGTTTAGGTGTAATGCCACCTAATTCAAGTGCACCGAAGCCAACATTTTCAAGTGCTTTAGGTACTTCGCAAGATTTGTCAAAGCCAGCAGCTAAACCAACTGGGTTGTTAAATGTGATACCTTTAATTGTTTGTGTTAAATAAGGATCTTCATAGTTAAAGATTTTGTGCATAATAGGTAGTAAAAAGAGACGTTTTTGGGCAAGTTTTAAAGCATCAATGGTCATGCCATGCGCTTTTTCAGGGTCGAATTTAAATAATAGTGGTTTAATTAATTTATACATTTTAATGCTCCTGTTTCATTGTATTTGAGGCTTACTATCCTCATTTAATATCATTGAAAAAACATTCCTCTCTAAGACTAGCATGTTCAAGAATAATTGCATAGTTAATTTAGAAACTGTTTAAAAATTTGCCTCAACTTAAATGTGGATATATATGCTAACGATTAAATAGTCCTATTTCAGGAAATATAATAATAAAGTGAGAAGATGTATTCGAAGGAGGAAACATCATGAAAAAAGATTGGCAAGAACAATTACCATTAAATCATATACGAGACATTAAGTCGGTGAGTGGTGGAGATGTGAACGAAGCATTCAAAGTAACTACAGAAGATGACGTGTATTTCTTATTAGTTCAACGCAATCGTGATAAATCATTCTATGCTGCTGAAATTGCTGGACTTAACGCTTTTGAGGAAGCAGGTGTTACAGCACCACATGTGATTGATAGCGGTGAAATTAATGGTGATGCTTTCTTAATATTGAGTTACTTAGATGAGGGAACGACCGGTAGTCAACGAAAACTAGGTCAATTAGTAGCCAAAATGCATAGCCAGCAACAATCTGACGGCAAATTTGGATTTGATTTACCTCATGAAGGTGGAGATATTTCATTTGATAATACTTGGTCTGATTCGTGGAGTGAAATCTTTGTCGAACGTCGTATGGATCATTTGAGAGATGAACTCATGGGGAAAGGATTATGGAATGACGAAGATAATAAAGTCTATGAACAAGTCCGCACAGTGATGGTAAATGAACTAGAAAATCACAATAGTAAACCGTCATTATTGCATGGAGACTTATGGGGTGGCAATTATATGTTCTTAACAGATGGTAGCCCCGCTTTATTCGATCCTGCACCGTTTTATGGCGATAGGGAGTTTGATTTAGGAATCACTACTGTATTTGGTGGATTTACCCGAGAATTTTATGACGAATATGAGAAGCACTATCCTTCAGGAAAAGGTGCTCGTAAGCGTTTAGAATTTTATAGACTATATTTATTTATGGTCCATTTACTAAAATTTGGTGGAATGTACGCTAGTAGCGTAAATCGATCAATGGATGAAATATTGGCATAAAAATAAGCATGGGCGGTACAGGTACAGTGATACCCGTGCCGCTCAAGCTTATTAATCTTCTTTAATTGTTTTTAATAATTGTTTGCCATTATCATAGAACATTTTCTCAAGTTCATGATGTGATAATAGATCAGTTCTTTCAAGTTCATCAGCTAACATCGTAACAACTTAATCGGTTGTATAAGGTGCATCTGAACCATATATAATTTTATCCATGTCTACACATTGAGTAATATTTGGAAGCTGATAAGGTAGGACTTTTCCAGCTAAATCAAAGTATAACTCTTTCATAAGCAACAAAGTAGAAGTCGCCCGATTGTATAGTAAGATGGTTTTAGAATCAATGTCTTTGACGGTCTTTTTAGCTAATATATTCGTTAGCGCAAAAAAGAATGTATAAGATAGGGCGACAATCACACCTAATATACTGTTAAAATCACCTGAAAAATGAGTAATCAAGAATGTACCTATAACAGCAAAAATTATAGGAAGGGTATCGTTTTTGCACAATGTTTCATTTAGAAAGAGCACTGAAAGAAACAACGCAAATATAATATAAAATCTTCCTAATAATCCAACACTAAATGGATCTAACAAACTTAAACTTACATATTGGAGTAAAGTACCTATTGTATTAGTAATACCTAAGAGCCATATAAATTTGTTAGGATAGATTTTTATTTTACTTTTATCGAGTAATACAGTTATTAATAATATTAAAGTTGAAAACAAAGCATAAAAAAATTTGCTTGAATAGATGATAAATCACTGAGTGAAAGTTTGTTTAATATTGGGGGTAAAGACAGGATTGCTACGGAAATAATATTAAATAAATACCCTTTTTTAACCTTATTCATGGTATGCCCTTTCTTAGTTGTTTTATATATTATTATATATTTATTTTATATAATATCATAATTATTATCGTGATAAGTTAGGATGTTTGATTCTATACCTGAATGTATCTTATAAATAAACATTTATGGCTTGAATTATTCTACGATAGACTATGAAATATATTTGTTGAGCGGCATAGAGAATCAGTCGCATAAACGAACATAAGTGAGCGATCACTTCATTAAGTAGTTTTAATTATTAAAATCAAAGAACTACTTTATAGTTTCCCTAGGAAAGGGTTTCAACAAAATGAGCTGTGATCAACTAAGGATTTTACTCAAAAATATGGACATAAAAAAGCTACCCTCAAAGTTGGAACTTTAAGGGCAGCCTAAGTCTTGATAATATGATTTTAATTTTCTTGAATGTTGCCGTATTCTTCTCTTAAGTCATACACTTTATCAGGTGTAACGTCTTGGCCAAGTGGGTCTAAAACTTTCATCGTTGAGAAAGTATGAAGTACTTGACCTCTAATCATACCTAAATATTCTTGTCTTAATTGATGTTGTTCTTGTTTTTCATCAACACTCAAACTTTCAACTTTTTCTTTATTTGCTAATTGATTAATTCTATCTAATAATTCTCTCATTATTTATTCCTCCTAATTTGTATGAGCTGGGAAGTGGGGAACAATGTGCACACCAACCTCTTCTATTAATGCTTCGATATCACGATCATCGTTTGTAAATCTTAAGATAATATGATTTGTATTAATTGATTCATAAGCTTTTAATATTTGTAATAAATTTTTACGTCCAGTACGGAAACCACATTTAATCGGTTTTACGGTTTCATTTGGATTTTGGGATAAATCAATCATTAGAATATTCATAAACGGTTTAAATCGGTCGGTACCACTGTGCCAAGCTTCTACTAATTTCTTTTGATCTTGAAAAGGTTGTGCGTAAAATAGCCAACCATCCATATTTTCTTGAAGCCAAGCCATTGATTGTTTTGAATATCCGGTACCAAACATTGGAATTGAATGGTGTTTTGGCAATACTTGTAACCCTGAATCTTCATATAATTCGAAAATTGAATTTGAGATTTTGGGAGAATGTGATTGCCACAGTTCTCTTAGTGAGTGAATGGTTGTTTGATAACGTTCTGTTAATTCATTTTCGTCTACTTTAAATGCAGGGAATTCAAAAGAGCGATCACCGGTAGCCATACCGAGTAATAAACGTTGATTGGAAATGAGATCAAGTGAGGCAGCTGATTTAGCTAGATGAATGGGATGTCGTAAGGTTGCTACGGTACTACCAGTACCCAGTGCAATCTTTGAGGTAAAGGCACTCAGATAAGTTAAAAAGACGAATGGATCATAATTCGTAGTAACGTTGCCTAAGTGAGGGCTATACAATGGATTATCTCTCACAGACAAACTTGTAAATCCCAAAGACTCTGCCTTTTGAGCGAGTCTCAATTGCTCATCAAAATCAATATTGTTTTGTTGTTTATTATCAAACGGTATGGATAAACCTAGTGTCAATTTATTATTTTTAAACGTACGTTTAAATCCCTCGTGTTCATCAATATCTGACATGTCCTTACCTCCTAACTTCATTTAATATTTATACAACACTTATTATCTAACTAACACATGTTGTATAAATGTAATATACGCCCCATTTAAATAATATGCAACATACATGCTTATGAAACTTGTTGCTTAGACAACAATGCTCAGTATTTGTTGATTAGATTAGCTTTTTCCATAAAAAACCTTTAAGGCAATGCCTTAAAGGTTTAATTACAAGTGTGTGATGTGATGAATTAAGAAAGGTAAATTTTTATCTATAAAAGCTTCTGCTGTAAGCGAACTGGTATCGAGCCAATGTCTAGCGAGACCACATAATCCTGAAGCTAGAAAACTAGCACTATTAACGAGAACGTCAATATCCTGTTCAGGGTAGCTATTACGAAGCATAATGGTAAAAATATCTTCTAATTCATTATTAATACGTTGATGGGCTTGGTTACAAAACGTTTCACTATTCATCTTGCAAGAGTCTTGCACTTCAACCATATAATTAGCAATAGAAATAAATAGGTTTGATATGACAGTTTCATTAATAATATCTGATACGGATAATGTATTATTTAAATCTTTCAAAATTGTTTCGGATAAAGTGTAATTGAGAATATCATATTTATCTGTAAAATGTGCGTAGAAAGTAGCACGATTGACCGTGGCACGTTCAGTAATATCTTTAACAGTGATTTGTGACATCTTTTTCTCTCGGGAAACCTCTTGAAACGCTTCTACCAGCAGCTTCTTTGTTCTGATAATACGAGGATCCACTTTAGTCGTAGTCAATATAGGCACCTCCCTTGTTGACCTATAGCTTACATTAAATTATCTGTCGAAGTGAGATGGTTGTCAAAGTTCACGCTTACAATGATATGTAACTATCAACCTAAACTGTGGAGTAGTCAAACTTCAATTTCCTAATAAAATTTTTAATTTAATTATGGTTAAAATTAATTATGAGACGAGTTTCTACTATTGTAATAGTCAATTTTGTCCATTATCTAGTCAATTAGTCTGATTATAAGCAAAGTATACACTTTCTTGTCGTGATGTTTGATAATATACAGAATAATAATGAATTAAAAAGGAGAGCGATGTTTGAAACAATTTATCAAAAAAGTTATGACTATACTGATATGTGTAGGTATCGGTGTTTCCGTAACATATTTAATTCGTGAAATTGATATGCAACCATCTCAAATGTCTTTTAATGATGATAATCAATATGGTGATTGGAATAGTGATGGACGTTTGACGCATGGTTATGGCACATATAATCATGGTTTAGAGTTTGAAGGTAATGACAAACATTATGGTAATGATTATGACTTACCTGAAGATACAAAAGTGTTAGCAGCGACAGATGGTGTTGTCACAAGAATATTTGAAGATGATTTAGGTGGAAAAGTGATACAAATCTCTGAAGATAATGGCCGATATCATCAATGGTATATGCATTTAAATGATTTCAAGGTAACTCAAGGTCAACAAGTTAAAGCCGGAGATGTGATTGCTTTATCTGGTAATACAGGTGAACAGACAACTGGCTCGCATTTACATTTTCAAAGAATGAAGGATGGCATAGGCAATGATTATGCAGAAGATCCACAATCATTTATTGATCAACTACCAGAAAAAGAAAAGAGTTTATTTAATATCTGATATGAAAAACAAAATAGATAGTATTAAAAATCTGAAGCCTGAGTCATGTTTCAGATTTTTTAACATCAAAAATTCATACCTATTAACCAAGAAGTAAATTTTGGAATCCAATCATTATCGTTAAATGTTACTTTTTTGAGAAAAATAAAAATAATATTCTGAAAATTTAGAATTTATGATATAGTAAAATCTATCGTTACTTATTCAAATGATTGACGTGAGTAGTTGTTTACATGTGGCATCAATCATCAGTAAGTAGGCTGATCAACATATTAAGTGTGCAGATTAAACAATAGGAGGTTTTTTATATGACATCAACACTTAGAGAAATAGGCGTTAAAGATTTTACATTTAGAGTGCTATCGGGCGTAGCCATTGGTATCGTTGTTGGATTAGTACCTAATGCTATTTTGGGAGAAATCTTTAAAGCGTTCATGCATCACCACCCATTTTTTGGAACATTGTTACATGTCGTACAAGCAATGCAATTTACAGTACCTGCTTTAATAGGAGCGCTTATTGCTTTGAAATTTGATATGACACCATTAGCAATTGCAGTTGTTGCTTGTGCATCTTATGTAGGAAGCGGGGCTGCACAATTTAAGAATGGTGCCTGGGTAATTGCCGGCATCGGAGACTTGATTAATACGATGATTACTGCAACGATTGCTGTATTATTTATTTTATTAATTGAAAAACGTGTCGGTAGCATGGCACTGATTGTGTATCCAACTATCGTAGGTGGTTTATCCGCTACAATTGGTGTACTTATATTGCCATACGTACATATGATTACAACTGGCATTGGTAATATGGTTAATAGCTTCACAGAACTACAACCTGTATTGATGTGTATGCTTATCTCTATGGTCTTTAGTTTTATTATTATTTCACCATTATCAACTGTTGCGATAGCTATTGCTATAGGGATTACAGGTCTGGCAGCAGGTTCAGCATCTATTGGTATTTCAGCTACTGAAGCAGTATTACTTATTGGGACAAGCAAAGTGAACAGAGTTGCAGTACCAATTTCTATATTCTTCGGCGGTGTGAAAATGATGATGCCAAACATGGTGAAATATCCAATTATAATGTTACCAATTCTTATAACTGCTGGAATTTCAGGAATTGCAGGTAGCTTGATTGGTATTGCGGGAACTAAAGAGTCTGCAGGATTTGGTTTCATTGGGATGATTGGACCAATTAGTGCTTTTAAATTCTTACATGTAGATTCTGCAATATTAAGTATCTTACTCATTATTTTGGGATTCTTTGTTGTACCATTAGTGACTGCATTCATTTTAGATATTATTTTCCGAAAAGTATTACATCTTTATACAAACGACATATATAAATTTATGGGTTAACCATTTGTTAAATAGGAATTGATAAAGTGTTGATTATCGCATTTTATCAATTCTTTTTTGAAAATGAGAATACATATAGAAATTAAGATAAAATATGAAATAAATAGTGTTACAATAAAAATGAAATAATAAGTTACTTAAAGGGTGAATGGTTAATGGCTAATAAAATCGAAAAATTAGCACTAAAGACAGCTGAACTTACAAGACAGACACACAAATTAGGTATTCCAATTATGATTCTATTTGAAGGTGTCCCTGCTTCTGGAAAAACACGACTTTCAAATGAATTATTACTCAATTTTGATGCCAAATATACACATTTTATTGCGACACAATCACCGCAAAAGGATGATTTGCGTTATCAGTTTTTACAAAAATATTGGAATACATTACCTAAAAAAGGTGATATCAATGTCTATTTTAGAAGCTGGTACTCTCATTATTTAGATTATCGAGAAAACGAAATTAAACACGATAGATATAAAAATTATGATGTTTTAAAAGAACAAATTACATCTTTTGAAGATATGTTAATCGAGGATGATTATGAAATCATCAAATTCTTTATTGAAATCAATGAAGATAAAAGACAAGAACATATTAAACAAACAAAAGATAATCCACTGATGCGTTGGAAAGTTCAAGAGTATGGAAGTGTACTATCAACAGAAACGTATTTAGAAGACATGCATCAATTTATTAAACAGGATAAACAATGGAAGATTATTGACTATACAGAACGCCAAATGGCGATTGAAAAGATGTATGAACACATTATTGAACGTTTAGAACAAGCCATAGCGAAACATCATGCGAAGGATAAAGTTTATGATGGTGAATTCTCAGAGCACTTTGCTACTGAACTGTTTGATAAAGATGTAGAAAAAGTTTCTAAAGAAGAATACAAAACATTAATTACTGAACTGCAGAAACGTATGCGCGAAATACAATTTGCTTTATATGATAGAAAAATTCCGTTAATTCTTGTATTTGAAGGAATGGATGCAGCAGGAAAAGGTGGTAATATTAAGCGTATTAGAGAAAAGCTTGATCCTACTGGTTATGAAGTTAATGGCATCAGCGCACCTACAGATGTTGAATTGAAACATCATTATTTATGGCGCTTTGCAAAGGATATGCCAAGAAGCGGTCATATCGAATTGTTTGATAGAAGTTGGTATGGACGTGTATTAGTTGAGCGAATTGAAGGATTTGCAACAATGAATGAATGGCAACGAGCCTATGATGAGATCAACGCATTTGAAAAGATGTGGACCGATGAAGGTGCGATCATCCTAAAATTCTTCCTGACATTAGATAAAGACGAACAGCTTAAACGTTTTAAAGATCGTCAAAATAATGTAGATAAACAATGGAAAATCACTGATGAAGATTGGCGTAATCGTGACAAGTGGGATTTGTACGTTGAAGCCAGCCACGATATGGTTAAAAAAACAAATACAACACATGCACCATGGCTAGTCGTACCAGCAGATCATAAGAAAACATCAAGAATAGAAATAATGAAGTATATTATTCGTAAATGCGAAAAAGTATTATGGGGCGTCAAGGATTATTAATTTATAAGACTATACTGTAATGAGTTGATTAATAAACCAAGAAACGGTTAATGATAGAGTCGTTTCTTGGTTTTTCTATGTTATATAAATAAATTGAATATATTCTAAGTTGTTAGAAATATTACGGCATTGTAACAAAACGGCAATTTGTAATATTACAGAATATGTAAAATTATTGTAAATTTCTTAAAAGAGTATTGTAAAACCTCATTTCATAATGAAATTTTAAACGATTTGTTCAAAAAATAATATTACAGAATGAAATATAAATATTTCAATGTTACAGAATAAGTCGTTCATTGTAATTTTTTGTAAGATAAGCGTAATACTATTGGCTTTTTTTTATGATATAGTACTTATTGTCAAAAGTTAAACACAGAGCAAAACACAATAACTTAAGAATTTAACAAAACGAAAATATAAACTAAATTTTTTTGGAGGAATTTTTTATTATGAAAAAAACAGTAATCGCGTCGTCATTAGCAGTAGCTTTAGGAGTAACAGGTTATGCATTAACTACAGATAACAGTGCACATGCATCTGAATCAACTACAAACTATGCACAATTAGCTAACTTAGCTCAAAACAACCCATCTGAATTAAATGCTCACCCAGTACAAGCTGGTGCATACAACATCACATTCGTTAAAGATGGTTTCAAATACAACTTCACTTCAGACGGTCAATCTTGGTCTTGGGATTACACTTACGTTGGTGGAGCTGACACAGTAGCAACTACACAAGCTGCTCCAGCTGCTCAATCAACTGACTACTCAGCTTCTTACAGCAATGAAGCTTCAACTCAATCAGTAAGCTCAAACCAACAAGCAAACAACACTAACGTTGAAGCAGTATCTGCACCAAAAACTACTTCATACTCAGCTTCAACTTCATCATCAGCTTCAACTGGTGGATCAGTTAAAGCTCAATTCTTAGCTAATGGTGGTACTGAAGCTGCTTGGAACGCAATCGTAATGCCTGAATCAGGTGGTAATCCTAACGCAGTTAACCCAGCTGGTTACAGAGGTTTAGGTCAAACTATGGAATCATGGGGTACTGGTTCAGTAGCTTCACAAACTAAAGGTATGATTAACTATGCTAATAGCCGTTACGGTTCATTAGATGCAGCAATTGCATTCCGTGCTAACAACGGTTGGTGGTAGGATTTACTAAGGTAACTGGATAGTACATCGAGTTATCGCGAAAGAGGTCGACTTTAAGGTCGGCCTCTTTTTTTATTTTTAATAGACACTGTAGCTTAACGTTTACCGACCGCGATTATAGGGAAGATACTAAGACAATATACAAATTGAAAGTGTTGAATATCAATGACATTAAGAAAAGTATTAAAACTAGGTTTAATACATAGTGTGTTCTGGACAACTGTACAATTATAGCTATCTAATATCATGTTACGATGCCCGTCCTTTTTATTTGTGAGATATGAATCAGTTTTTAAAATAAGGTCATGGGAAAAGAGAGGTGCTTTATGGAATAAACTATTTCGTATTAATAAATGGAAACATTACATTCCAGAAGCAGCTCAATTCAATTATCGTATCTATAATAAAAGGTGACTGATTTCATTTAAATTAGAAGATATACATTTTATGATTTTAGAAATGCGCCGTGCAGAACTTGTTCATTGGTTATCAATGATACCGATTGTTGTTTTTATCAAAGCGCCTAAATATATACTATTCATTGATGTGTGTTATATGATTTCGGCAAATTTACCGGTCATACTCACGCAACGATACAATCGTCCTAGGTTAGAACATTACTATCAACTATGAATGAAAAGAGATGAACGTACATGTCTCAAAAGAAAATCATCATTGGTGGGAAAGTAAATCGTTTAGAAACAGAGGGATTCTGTTTTGATTTAGGTCCAGCTATATTAACGATGCCATACATATTTAAAAACTTGTTTAACTATAGTGATAAGCAAATGAAAGACTATGTTACTATTGAACGATTACCTTTGCAATGGCGTAGTTTCTTCATTAATGGTGAAGTGATAGCTTTATATGAAGACTTGTCTCAAATGTTAAATGCCAATACCTATCTTACCAATGACGATATTCAGCAACTTCATCAATTTTTAAATCATGCAAAAAAATACATCGTTTTACGGAAAATGGCTACTTTGCACTAGGGCTTGATACAGTTTCTGAAATTATTAAATGCCAGGGATCATTGCGTTCACTTAAAGGTGTGGATTACTTCTCAACAATGCAACAAGCTATTAATCGTTATGTTGAGAAGCAAGAATTAAGAGATATGCTTGGCTACTTTATAAAGTATGTTGGCTCTTCTTCTTATGATGCACCAACAGTACTTTCTCTTTTAATTCACATGCAATATGAACAAGGATTATGGTACGTTAATGGTGGTATTCATAAACTTGCATGTGCATTGGAACAATTAGCGATTGAAGAGGGCGTAACCATTCATACCGGTACGGATATACATAATATTGATACGTATTTTAATCATGTTACAGGCGTTAGATTAGATGATGGTTTACATGTGAGTCCAGATTACATTGTTTCTAATAGAGAAGTGAGACCTATGTATCGTGACTTACTGCACTTTTCAAATAAAAAATAGCACAATTAGAGAAAGTTTATGAACTTGCAGCATCTGGCTATGTGATGCATTTAGGAGTAGACATTTATACCCTCAATTGGCACATCATAATTTCCTATTCTCAAATGATTCTAAGCGTGATTATCGAGAAGTGTTTCATGACAAAGTATTGACACAAGACCCAACGATTTATCTTGTTAATTCAAATAAATCGGATGCATCTCAAGCGCCAGAAGGACATAAAAATGCTACATCTCATATTATTGAAGGATTTTCTTTAGGAAAAGTGTTTCATCGTTGCCATTTGCCAGTGACACAATTTGAAGGTCAGGGATTTGTTAGCTTTAGAATGTATGAAGCGGAATTTAAAACAATGATAGAGGGATGGATGAAACACTTAGCGGTAGGTGCTTCGTCAACACAACCTCATATCATGATGTTAATTATCTTATGGATGGTGGGAAGTATCACCTCATATAGCGGATTAACATTTAGTTTATTTATGAAAACTTTGTCATTTAAGCGAATGGCGTTATCATATAGTTTATATACATTACAATTTATTCGTTTACATCGTCGAGTAGGACGTTTTTCAATTTTATTTTTATCTATCAACCCAATATTGTTTTTATTTTTTGTTTTAATTTATATAAATTCATATCGTCACATTCATTACACGAAACAGGTAAAATGGAAAGGACGACAATTTAGTATTAAATAATATTTAGCAGGGGGTTCTCCATGAGCACATTAGAAGAAAATTATCAATATTGTCATCAAATTATGAAAGATTACTCTAAGAGTTTCTCATATGCGTTTGATATGTTACCAGAACAACAACGACGAGCAATCTGGGCGATTTATGCAGTTTGTAGAATCGTTGATGATAGTATCGATGTACACCAAGACGTGGAATATCTACATAAGATTAACCGTGATGTTAAAGCTATTGAACATCAAACAACAACGACATTTGAAAGTGATGACCGCATTATGATGGCATTTGCTGATGCAGCTACACATTTCCAAATGAATTTCCAAGCCCTCTATGACTTAATTGATACGGTTGAAGCAGATCAGCATTTCGAAATGTTTGAAACAGATCGTGGTCTACTAGATTATTGTTATGGTGTTGCGGGAACTGTAGGCGTATTACTGATCCCAATATTGGCAACGCCACCGTCAGATGAAGCATATGAGTATGGAAAACAATTAGGTGAGGCACTTCAATTAACGAACATACTACGTGATGTTGGTGATGATTATCGTAACGGACGTATTTATTTTAGTAAAGCGCGTTTAAGTGAATTTAATGTTTCAATTGCTGATGAAATAGGACGTGATCAACCCTCTGACAATTACATTAAAATTTGGGAATTCTACGCTACACTAGCCGATAATAACTATGACATGGTTTTAAATCATCTTAATGTATACAATGAAGAAGCTCGTATGATTATTGAGTTAGCAGCCCAAATATATCGAGGTATATTAACCGAAGTACGTAAAGCAGATTACTCGTTGAAAGACCGTGCGTACGTTTCTAAATGGAAAAAACATAAAATCTACCGTAATTTAAAGAAAAAATATAAAGATTAGGTGAGATATATGAATATAGCAGTAGTGGGCGCTGGTGTTACCGGCTTAGCAGCTGCAGCACGATTAGCCGCTTAGATCATCAAGTTACAATATTTGAGAAGAATGAACAAGTTGGTGGCCGTATGAGCCAATTTAAGAAAGATGGCTTTGCTTTTGATATGGGACCAACCATAGTGATGGTACCGGATGTTTATAAAGCCGTATTTGAAGAAAGTGGCAAACGTTTTGAAGATTACGTTGATATGAAGCCACTTACACATATTATGGATATTTATTTTTCTGATAAAGATAAAGTGAGTGTATCAACTGATTTATCACAACTTAGTCAAACGTTAGAAGCGATAGAACCAGGTTCTACTCAAGATTTTATGCAATTTTTAACGGATGTGTATAAACGATATGAAGTGGCACGCAAATACTTCCTTGAACGAACATTCCGTAAACCAAGTGAATTTTATAACCCATTGATGCTATATCGTGGATTAAAATTAAAAACATTTAATAATGCGAATCAATTAATAGATAATTATGTATCCAATGAAAAAATACGTAAGTTATTCGCATTTCAAACGTTCTACATAGGTATTGATCCTAAACAAGGGCCTTCAATTTATTCTATTATTCCAATGATTGAAATGGTACATGGCGTTCATTATATAAAAGGCGGTATGTAAGGCTTAGCACAAGGTTTACTACAACTTGGTCAAGACCATGGTGTTAAAGTAGAACTTAATGCAGATGTACAAGAAATCATTATTGATCCTAAATTTAAACGTGCAGATGGTCTACGTGTTAATGGTGATATTCGACGTTTTGACAAAGTGCTATGTACCGCTGACTTTCCATGTGTGGCACAAAACTTAATGCCTGCGCACTCACCTTTAAAGAACTATTCTCCTGAAAAGGTAGATAACATGGACTATTCATGTTCAACATTTTTAATTTATGCAGGTATTAATCGTCAATTACGTGATAAATTACATGTACATAATGTCGTATTTGCTAAAGAGTTTAGAGGCAATATTGATGACATTTTTAGTGGTAAGATGCCTGATGACCTATCATTGTATCTTTACTTCCCATCTGTAGAAGACGAAGCATTAGCGCCTAAAGATCAGACAGGGATGTATGTCTTAATGCCAGTCCCTGAGTTGAAGATAGGTGAAATTGACTGGAACAATCCTAGTATGGTTGAACAAGCGAAAGATGTCATTTATAACAAATTAGAAACGATTGAGGCACTTAAAGATATACGTCAGGATATTGTATCTGAAACTGTATTTACACCGCTTGATTTTGAGAGTCGTTATAATGCCAAATTCGGTTCAGCATTTGGACTTATGCCAACACTTACACAAAGCAATTATTATAGACCCCCAAATGTATCAAGAGATTATAAAGACTTATACTTTGCAGGAGCAAGTACGCACCCTGGTGCAGGTGTGCCAATTGTGTTGACCAGTGCTAAAATTACTGCCGAAGCAATGTTAGAAGATATAGAACACGGAAAATAAAGTAAAACTTGCTATAAATCTGAAAATTATAAATATTGACAATACTTATTGAACTGATACAATAATATTAATTCAATAGACTTATCCAGAGAAGTGAAGGGATTTGGCCCAATGAAACTTCAGCAACAGACTTAAAAGACAAAAGTACTGTGCTAATTCCAAAGAGGTATGCCTCAAAGATAAGTGTCATAGTCATAACTAAGCTATATGTCACTATCAATTGAGAGTGATATATAGCTTTTTTAATTTTAAAAGGGGGTAAATAATGACAATTTCTAATAAACTAGCCAATATTCCAGATAGTTACTTTGGTAAGACAATGGGACGTAAGGTTGAGCATGGACCACTACCGTTAATTAATATGGCAGTTGGTATCCCGGATGGCGAAACGCCTAAAGGCATCGTTGATCACTTTGCTGATGCTGTTCGAATTCCTGAAAATCAAAAATATGGTGCATTTCATGGTAAGGAATCCTTTAAAGAAGCAATTGTTAATTTCTATCAACGACAATATGGCGTTGAGCTACATAAAGATGATGAAGTGTGCATACTTTATGGTACTAAAAATGGTTTAGTGGCTTTGCCTACATGTATTGTTAATCCTGGAGAAAGTGTGCTACTTCCAGACCCAGGTTATACGGATTACCTCGCTGGTGTCATGCTTGCTGATGCCAATCCAGTACCACTTAATTTGGATCCACCACATTATTTGCCAGATTGGAGCAAAGTAGATGAACAAACATTAGCACGTACGTCACTCGTTTATTTGACTTACCCAAATAATCCTACTGGATCAACGGCTACTAAAGCAGTGTTTGATGAAGCGATTCAAAGATTTAAAGGTACACATACAAAGATCATTCATGATTTCGCTTATAGTGCTTTTGGATTTGATGCAAAGAACCCAAGTATACTTGCTTCTAAAGATGGAAAGGAGGTAGCAATTGAAATCTTTTCATTATCTAAAGGCTATAATATGTCAGGGTTTAGAGTAGGATTCGCAGTAGGTAACAAAGACATGATACAAGCGCTGAAGAAATATCAAACACATACTAATGCTGGTATGTTTGGTGCCCTTCAAGATGCAGCAACATACGCACTTAATCACTATGATGACTTTCTAGATCAACAAAATGAAACATTCAAACGTCGTCGTGACATGTTTGAAAAGCAATTAAAAGATGCCAATTTACCATTTGTACATTCTAAAGGTGGCATTTACTCATGGCTTCAAACACCACCAGGGTATGATAGTGAATCATTTGAACAGTATTTGTTGAAAGAACAATCGATCTTAGTGGCGCCTGGCATTCCATTTGGTGAAAATGGTCGTCATTACGTTCGTATTTCCCTAGCATTAGATGACCAATTATTAACTGAAGCGGCTAAACGATTGGCTTCTTTATCTTATTTATATAACGAGTAACAAGAAGTCACAAATAGAAAGGATGAAATTTTATGACTAAAATTAAAATAATGAGTGTACGAGATGAAGATATTCCTTACATTGAAGAGTGGGCGGAACAAAATAATGTCGAAGTAGAGTTAAATAAAGAAATATTAACAGAAGATAATGTCGATGGTGTTCAAGGATTTGATGGCTTATCTTTATCTCAACAACACCCAATATCGGAAGATGTATTTGCTAAATTGCAACAATTTGGTATTACACATATTGCACAACGTAGTGCTGGATTTGATACTTACGACTTAAATTTAGCTACACAATATGGCATTATTATATCTAATGTACCGTCATATTCACCGAGTTCAATTGCAGAGTTTGCAGTAACACAAGCGATTAATATTGTAAGAAATCAGAACGATATTCAACGTAAACTTCGTGAATATGATTTTAGATGGGAACCTTCAATATTGTCACGTTCAATTAGTGATTTGACCGTAGCTGTTATAGGAACAGGACGTATTGGCTCGATAGCGGCAAGCATTTTTGCAAAAGGATATGGAAGCCATGTTGTTGCATATGATCCATTTCCTAATGAAAAGGTTGGGCAATATGTTGAGTATAAGGATACGTTGGAAGAAACTTTACGTGATGCAGATATTGTTACAGTTCATATTCCAGCAACGAAATATAATCCACATCTCTTCAATAGAGATTTATTTTCAAAATTTAAAAAAGGTGCCGTATTTGTAAATGCTGCTAGGGGATCAATCGTTGATACCAGAGCATTGCTTGATGCAATTGATAGTGGTCAAATTAAAGGTGCTGCATTAGATACATATGAGCATGAACGAGGTTTATTCCCTGGAGATTACCGTGATAAAGTGATTAATGATGACTTATTAGATGAATTAATTGCTAGAGAAGATATTTGGTTAACACCACATATTGCGTTTTATACTGATGCGGCAGTTAAGAATTTAATTGTTGATGCACTTGATGCAGTCATTGATGTTATTAATACAGGTACTACTAAATTAAGAGTGAATTAAAAAATGGAGTTGGGCGTGGGACAGAATTATTTGTGAATTCATTGTCCCAGACTCAACTCCTTTAATTAGCTTTAGCGAATGCGCACATTTCATAATTTGCTTATATTTAAATCGCTTTTACCCTGGTTAGATTGACTGCCTAACAAAAGCAGGTTTCTTATCCGGATTTTATTTTACATCGTAGCCTTGATCTTCAATGGCTTCTTTCATTTGTTCAACTGATACTCTGTTTTCGTCGTAATCTACGCGAACTTGATTCTTATCTAAGTCTACTTCTGCTGAAGTCACACCATTTAATTTAGCTAATGCAGATTCCACAGCGTTTCTGCAATGGTCACAGCTCATACCTTCAACGTTAATTACTTTATTAATCATACCTTTCACCTCCATTGTTCTTACTCATATATACCCATATTTTACTCCTTTTTAATAAACAAAGAAATAAAATAGAAATGCTTCATAATTATAATTTCATTCGTTTTAGTCTTAAGGCATTACTTACAACACTAACTGAACTTAAGGCCATCGCAGCACCAGCTATCCAAGGTGCAAGTAATCCCATTGCCGCAATAGGGATGCCTGCAATATTGTATCCAAATGCCCAGAATAAGTTCTGTTTAATATTGCGAATTGTTTTATGACTTGCATGAATGGCCTTAGGAACTAATTGAATATCTCCTCCAAGAATGGTGATATCTGCAGCTTCTATTGCTACTTCTGTACCCGTTCCCATTGCAATGCCGATATCTGCTTTGACAAGTGCAGGAGCATCGTTAATTCCATCGCCTACCATAGCAACTCTATGCTTCTGTTCTTGTAATTGCGTTATATGTTGTGCTTTATCTTCAGGTAGAACGCCGGCAATGACTTGATCAATACCGACTTCTTTAGCAATAGCTTTTGCAGTTCGTTCATTATCACCAGTTAGCATAACCGTTCTAATATTCATAGATGATAATTGTTGGATAGCTTCTTTAGCAGATGCTTTAACAGTGTCAGCTACAGCAACCATGCCTTTTAGTTCGTCGCCATAGGCAATTAGCATAACAGTATGTCCATCAGCTTCCATATGTTCCATTTTCTGCTTAATGCTTTGTATATTGATTTGGTGTTCTGACATTAATTTTTGATTGCCAACAAGTAACTTAGTATTATTTATAACAGCTTGTATTCCGTGACCTGGTAATGTTTGATAATTTGTGACATTTACCAAGTTAACTTTATGGTGTTTGGCGTAGTTAACAATTGCAGTAGCAAGTGGGTGTTCAGAGTTATTTTCGGCTGAAGCAACTAAAGCTAAGATATCTTTGTCACCTTCAAAATAAGTTACCTCTGGTTTGCCGTGTGTAAGTGTTCCTGTCTTGTCAAACACAACTGTATCAACTTGATGTGTACGTTCGACATATTCGCCACCTTTAAACAAAATACCATTTTCAGCAGCGCGACCAGTTCCAACCATTATTGAAGTTGGTGTAGCTAAACCAAGTGCACATGGACAAGCAATCACTAGAACTGATATCGCAGCAACAAGTGCATCTTCAAATTGACCAGGATGTACAAGTGTAATCCAAATTAAGAATGTCAGTAAAGCAATCGCAATAACAATTGGAACGAAATAGCCTGATATAATATCAGCTAAACGTTGGATAGGTGCTTTAGAACTTTGAGCTTCCTCAACCACTTTAATAATATTGGATAGGGCAGTATCTTTGCCAACTTTAGTTGCCTTAATTGTAATAACACCATTCGTATTCATAGTTGAGCCTATTACTGCATCATCAACGTGTTTATCAACTGGCATTGATTCACCTGTTAGCATTGATTCATTAATAGCAGTTTCACCCTTAATAATTTGACCATCGACAGGTATCTTTTCACCGGGTTTAATTAACAAGATATCATCAACATTAACTTGATTGAGCGGTACCATTTTTTCGATACCATTGTCATCAATTAGTCGTGCCTCTTTTGCTTGTAAGTTAAGTAATTCACTTAATGCATTCGTCGTTTGTGATTTAGCACGTGCTTCTAAATATTTTCCGAAAAGAATTAATGTGATAAGTACAGCGCTTGTCTCAAAGTAAAGGTGAGGCATGTTTGTGGCACCTGTTAACCATTTAATCATCTCATAAATACTGTAAAAGTATGCAGCACTAGTGCCTAATGCAACGAGCACATCCATATTAGCCCCACCGTTACGTAAATTTTTATAAGCACCAACATAGAACTGCCAACCAATTATAAATTGGATAGGTGTCGCAAGGATAAATTGGAACCAAGGATTCATTAATATGTCGGGTAAATGCATATTAAAGAGATGGACGAGCATTGTCATTAATAGAGGTAATGACAGAATAGCAGAGATCATTAATTTATTTCGCTTATGCTTAAGTTCTTGTTGTTTTCGGTTTGCTTGATCTTCTTCGGATTGTTTAGGTTGTGCGTCGTAACCTAAGTTTCTAATTCGTCCAATTAAGGTATCTAAATCCGTTTGCCCAGGATAATACGCTACCATAGCTTGTTCAGTCGTTAAATTAACTGTCGCATCTTTAACGCCTGGCGTTTTATTTAATATTTTCTCTATACGATTTGAACATGCTGCACAGGTCATACCAGTTATGTCTAACTCAGCTTTGTCAATGACTACATCATACCCAAGCTTTTGAACCGTCGTAACAAAGTCATTTATTGCATAGTCATTAGTATCATATTCAATCGTTGCTTTTTCCGTTGTCAAATTAACTTGTGCTTTTACGTTATCCATTTTATTTAATCGTTTTTCAATACGATTTGAGCAAGCTGCACAAGTCATACCAGTAATGTTCAATGTGGCATTTTGTTTATTGCTCATTAAGACACCTCCATTGCAATTCATACATAATATACCCCCTTAGGGTATTAAAGTCAATGTTTATGTCTTACTTTTTCGCATAAAAAAAGTAGGACAGAAATCTTTGTGAATTCATTGTCCTACTACTTCGAATTTGCAAAATAGTATCAATATATTATTTATGTCCTAGACTACTATTGTATTTGTAAAGATTATACAGCTAACTTAGAAAAAATCAGATGGTTTAAAATTTTCTAAATTTAAGTCTTTATAATTATTAAAATCAAAATTGGATATATTTTGAACAAGTTCACCGTTTTTGGCTTGATTATAATAATAATTTGCTTCGTTCATTACATCATGATCTTGGAATGTCTTTACAACGCCAAGAATGATAAGCAATGCAATAATACCTTTCAATAAACCTCTCATAGAATGTCGCACTCCTTTTTCTGTAATATCTCGTTAGTGGCTTTAGTTGTTTTTTTAATAGAAGTTTAATTTAATTATATAGGCTTTCTAATAAAATTGCATGATACTAGAGAACTGACTTTTTATCGTTCTAAAGTTGTAATAAGTAGAACTGCCCTATGCAACTTGATCCTTTGTTTCAAAAGAGTCTTGATTGGGAACGGTTAAGTAAATGGATAAGGAGTGAAAATGAATGAATCTATTAGAATTCCATAAACAAATTAAAGGTTATACTCAAAATCGTCAACCAGGAACAGAGAAAGACATGAATCCTAGACCCATTTCAGAACTAGATGAATATAAAGCAGCTGGTAAATTGCAAGGTAAAGTTGCATTAATCACTGGTGGTGACTCAGGGATTGGTCGCTCTGTTGCAATCTTGTTTGCTAAAGAAGGCGCTAATGTAGCTATTGGTTATTATGACGAGCATGAAGATGCAGAGGAAACTGTTAATCGTCTTAAAGAGATTGGCGTAAAGGCTGAAGCTTATGCTCATGATTTAAAAGATGCACAGCAATCTAAAAAATTAGTGCAACAAGTTGTTCAAGACTTTGGTGACCTGAATATTCTAGTTAATAATGGGGCGGTCCAATATCCTCAGGATAGTTTCATGGACATTACGCCTGAACAATTTAAAGATACATTCGAAACAAATATATTTGGCATGTTCTTCTTATCACAAGCTGCCGTTCCATATTTAAGTGACAACGATACAATTATTAATACGACAAGTGTGACGGCGTATCGTGGTTCTGGTCATTTAATTGATTATGCTTCAACTAAAGGTGCGATTGTTTCATTTACACGTTCACTAGCAACGACACTAATGGAGAAAAATATTCGAGTTAATGGCGTGGCACCAGGTCCAATTTATACTCCGTTAATTCCTGCTACTTTTGATGAGGACAAAGTAGAGAACCAAGGTGGAAACACACCAATGGGTCGACGTGGACAACCAGCTGAACTAGCGCCAGCCTATGTGTTTCTTGCTACAAATGCGGATAGTTCTTACATCACTGGTCAAATCATACATGTTAATGGTGGCGATTATATTACAACTTAAAAGTAAGCTTCTTATATTGAGCCATAAAGGTGTTGAGTGCCTTTATGGCTTATTATATGTTGAAAAAGGGAGTGTTTCCGTGCGAAAACCACTTAATTTGTTTAAACTGTAATATAAATATTAAATGAAGGTGGGTAAGTACAATGACAGAAAAAGAAAAGATGTTAGCACACCAGTGGTATGATGCCAATTTTGATAAAGATTTGGAAACTGAACGAGTACGTGCAAAAGATTTATGTTTTGACTTTAACCAAACGCGTCCGAGTGATGACAGTAGAAGACAGGCAATATTAACTGAATTATTTGGTTATACATTAGAGAATGTCGCAATTAATAGTCCGTTCGATACAGATTATGGTTGGAATGTTAAATTAGGCAAAAATGTATTTGTTAATAGTAATTGTTATTTTATGGATGGAGGTGGCATCACAATAGGTAATGATGTATTTATAGGGCCATCTTGTGGATTCTATACTGCGCATCATCCATTAACATCTAAAGAACGTAATGCAGGATTAGAGTTAGCACAGCCGATTACGATTGGAAATAATATTTGGTTTGGTGGCAATGTCGTTGTCACACCTGGTGTAACGATTGGAGATGGTTCAGTTATAGCAGCAGGAAGTGTCGTAACTAAAGATGTACCACCAAATAGTTTAGTTGCCGGTGTACCAGCTAAAGTAATAAGAGAGATAAATGAAAATGGTGCATCTAAATAGTCATTTCATAGGTCAGGTATAAATAACCTTTGAGTCGTCCAGTGGCCCAAAGTTTTTTTGTATCTAAGAATTTAATATATAAAATAAATTAGTTGCATAATATATAATATAGATAAATGATATAATGTATTTGGAGTGTATATGGGAGTTTATCTCCATACATACTTAAGAATCAAAATGTAACTCAAAACATTCATTTTATGACATCAACTTTAGAAACGAAATACAACTTAGAAAGGAAAATGAATATGACACTGAAAACATTTTTACAAAATCAAAGTCGACGTAAATTCAAATTTATAACGACGCCTTTACAAAGAAGAAATAACTCAGCTTATACACGTAAAATAATGCGTTATGCGCAAAATTATGAAGCGAATAAACTTAAACAACACGATATTCTATACCAAGTAAGAGATGGAAAGAGTATTACAGATAGTCCTTATGCTATCTTTAAACGTTTGATTCATCATCCTAAATATCGTAAATATACGCATAAATGGGTCGTCGACACTACCGAAACGTTAGAATTTTATAAAAAGAAATTTGAGAAATACAAAAATATTGAATTCGTGATTAAAGAATCTCCAGAGTATTTAAGGGCACTAACCGAATGTAAGTATTTAATTAACAACTCAACATTTCCAGCCTATTTCATTAAAAAGCCTGATCAAATTTATGTGAACACATGGCATGGGACGCCACTCAAATATATGGGTCTAGACCTTGAAAATGGCTTACGTGGTTCGCAAAATATTATTAAAAACTTTTTATCGAGTGATTATATCATAAGTCCTAATCGCCATACGTCAGAAATTTTTAAAAGGGCATTTAGATTGGATAACATTTATGGTGGGCAAATTTTAGAAATTGGATATCCAAGAATAGATCTTACATTGAATAGTGATTCAAAAATGCTCATTAATGAATTAAAATCTTACATTGATATTACTGATGAGAAAATATTGTTATATTGTCCAACTTGGAGAGGTGATGATGTCAACACGCCTGAGGAAAGTTTAAATCATATTGTGGAAGAAGTTGAAAAGTTGAAACTTCTTCTTGATTATCAAGTATTAGTAAAGGTACATCCATTTATTTATAAAAAAAGCAATTAAAAATGAGGCACTAAAACCATATCTTATTCCAGATTATTTTGATACAAATGAAATATTGGCGTTTGTTGATTTAATGATAACGGATTATTCAAGTATCTTCTTTGACTATTTAGTCACAAATAAACCCATTGTCTTTTATACACCTGACTACGAAGCATATCAATTTGAAAGAGGAATGTATATCAATGCTCAAGATTTACCGGGACCGGTTGTGCATACCATTGATGATGTTGTACAAGTGATACAACAGAAAACATATCAATTAAGTAAGGTGCAACATAACTATCAAACGTTCAAAAATACGTATACGTATCTAGATGATGGAAATGTTACTGACAAGGTGATTGACCGGGTATTCACCTCAAAACATAAACGTAAAAAGGAAAAGAAATGTGCTAAAAAACGACTATTAATTTATCCTGGTGGAATGAAAAATAATGGTATTACCTCTTCTGTTATCAATTTATTAGAGAATATTGATTACAATCAATATGACGTTACACTATTTACAAATCGAAGTAATAATGAAGAAATCTTGAATAATCTGAATAATGTTAACCAAAATGTAAGAATTATTTTAAGAGTTGGCCCATTAGCAGCGTCGTTAAAAGAGACGTATAAAGTAGACTTCGTCAGACAACGAGGGCTAAAAAGTGCATTAGAACGTTTCTTATATCCAAAACATGTATATGAACGTGAGATGCGCAAAGTATTAGGTGAAAGTCAATTTGATTATGCGATAGATTTCAGTGGGTATTCTATGTTTTGGGCGAATCTTATTTTAGCTACGACTGCTAAACGTAAATTGGTCTACCTTCATAGTGATATCAAAGCAGATATGGAGAGAACCGTAAATGGTGTGAAACCGCATTATCAAAATTTAAAAGGTTTGATAACATTATATGATCAATTTGATAAACTGGTATGTGTTTCTGATGCATCAAAAGAACAAAATATGCGCAATATAGCTAAAAAAGCACTAAATAAGAAATTTGTAGCGTCAACAAACACGATTAATTTAAGTAAAATATCGCAATTCATGTTAGATGATGCTGATCAATTTGAGAAAAATAATGTACCGGTGCTCGTCAGTGTGAATAAAGGGAAAGTGACGTCGGTACCTTTTAAAGAGGATGATTTTAAAATTGTGTCGGTTGGTCGTTTATCACCTGAAAAAGGATTTGATTTATTAATTGAAGCGGTTGGCAAGGTTATCGTGCATTATCCTAATACGAAATTATATATTATGGGAGAAGGTCCATTAAGACATAAATTAGAACAACAAATTCGTAAGTTGAAGTTAGAACAGCATGTCTTTTTATTAGGACAACGAAAAAATCCATTCTATATTATGAAACAAGCAGATGTTTTATCGTTAACGTCTTATTATGAAGGCCAATCAATGGTTCTACTTGAAGCACTATCACTTGGTATGAACGTATTGGCATCGGATATCATTGCGAATCGTTATGTATTAAACAATGGTAAGTATGGGATGTTAGTGAGTCATGATGTCAATGATATTAAGCACGGCTTAGAGCGTTTTATCAAACATCAAACACCACATTATGAGACGTTTAACGCTCAAGAATACAATCAATTAGCGATAGAAGAGTTCTATAAACTTCTAAAATAATCAGTAAATACAATATCTATTAAACTTAAAGAATTCTTGATCCAAAAAGCGTTTGAATGTGTATTAATCATGATTGAATAATGCATGTAGCAATTCCATTGGTTAATTAAAATGATAAAAAGACAATTTCTATTGAAATTAAATAGAGATTGTCTTTTAAATTTATCTGAGTCGATTGTTTTATAATTTTACTTTATGTTCTTTATTATATGCCAAATAAGATTGAATGCCCTTGGCTATATCATATTGAGGATGATAACCCAATGATTCAAGTGGTGTAATGTCAGCACAAGAATGCTTAATATCTCCAAGTCTTGGTGCTTTAAATTGGCATGGGATACTGTACTTGAAGCCCTTCTCAAACGCTTTAAAAACTGCTTTCAGATTTGTTTGTATGCCCGTACCTATGTTGAATATTGAACCACTTGTTGTTGGGGTATTAAGCACAAGCCACATAGCGTCAATTAAATCATTAATGTAAACAAAATCACGAGTTTGTTCACCATCACCATAGAAGGTAAATTCAGTTTGATTCGTAAATTTATGATTCATTATTGATATGACACCTGAATAATCCGAGTTAGGATTTTGTCTTGGGCCATAAACATTAAAGAATCTGAGACAAGCGCAGGGAATATCGAATAAATGATTGTAAATCTTAGCATACTGTTCTCCAGCGTATTTCTGTATTGCATATGGAGATAATGGCGACGGTTTAGAGAGAGAAACGGATTTAGGTAAACTTGGTAGATCACCGTAAATGGCTGCCGATGACGCAAATATGAATTTCTTAATTTGCTTATTATACGTTCGAATGGTTTCTAAAAGATGAACTGTGGCATCAATATTAATTTGATTAGATAATGATGGTTTCTCAATCGTTTCAACAACACTCACCATGGCTGCTAAATGAATAACATAATCAAATTGTTCTTGACGTATTAAGTGCGTTACAAACTCAAAATCGGTGATATCCTTTACGTAAATATATTCTTTATTAACAAAGGGAATATTATGTAAGTATCCGGAACTTAAATTATCTATGACATGTACCTCGATATTTTGCTTAACAAAATGTTCGGCTACATGTGAACCAATGAATCCTGCTCCGCCTGTAATTAATGCTTTCATGTGTGAACTTCCTTTTCTTGATGTCGTTAAATTGTGTAAATTTATTATACCTTATTTTTATAAAAATATAAAATTATAATAATATAGTTAGATTGTTTCGAGAAATAAGCCATCTCTGACTAATAATTAAAACTTTTCAGATAATTTTAATGTAAGCGATTGCAAAAATAACCCGAAGCATAGTAGAATGAAATTAATGACACAAATTATCATTTTAAGTAAGTCATTGTTTTACTGATTTTTATAATTCTTACAAATACATAGGGGGTAATTAAGAATGGTAGTACCTTTCAAAAATGAACCTGGGATTGATTTTTCAGTACAAGAAAATGTAGAAAGATTTCAAAAAACGTTAGAGCAAGTTAAAAGTGAACTTGGTCAAACACTTCCAATTGTGATTGACGGTGAGCACATTACTAAAGATGATACATTTGATTCAATTAATCCAGCTAATACAACGGAATTAATTGCTAAAGTATCTAAAGCTACTAAGGAAGATGTAGATAAAGCGTTTGAATCTTCAAACAAAGCTTATAAAACATGGCGTCAATGGTCACATAAAGATCGTGCAGAGTTATTATTACGTGTTGCAGCAATTATTCGTCGTCGTAAAGAGGAAATCTCTGCAGTCATGGTATATGAAGCAGGTAAACCTTGGGATGAAGCTGTAGGCGATGCTGCAGAAGGTATCGACTTTATAGAATACTATGCACGTTCAATGATGGAATTAGCAGATGGTAAACCGGTATTAGATCGTGAAGGGGAACATAACAAGTACTTCTATAAATCAATTGGTACTGGTGTTACAATTCCACCATGGAATTTCCCATTTGCAATTATGGCTGGTACAACATTAGCACCAGTAGTAGCTGGTAACACGGTTCTATTGAAACCTGCTGAAGATACAGTATTAACAGCGTATAAATTAATCGAAATCTTAGAAGAAGCGGGTCTACCTAAGGGTGTTGTTAACTTTGTACCTGGTGATCCGAAAGAAATCGGTGACTATTTAGTTGATTCTGTTCATACACATTTTGTTACATTTACAGGTTCACGTGCAACAGGAACTCGTATTTACGAACGCAGCGCAGTTGTTCAAGAAGGACAAACATTCTTAAAACGTGTTATTGCAGAAATGGGCGGTAAAGATGCGATTGTCGTTGATGAAAATATTAATACTGATTTAGCTGCAGAATCAATTGTAACGTCAGCATTTGGTTTCTCAGGCCAAAAATGTTCTGCATGTTCACGTGCCATCGTACACAGTTCAGTGTATGATGAAGTATTAGAAAAAGCGGTAGCATTAACTAAAGAATTAACAGTTGGTAATACTGTAGATAATACATTCATGGGTCCTGTTATTAATAAAAAACAATTCGACAAAATTAAAAAATATATCGAAATTGGTGGGAAAGAAGGTAAAATTGAAATCGGTGGCGAAGCTGATGATTCAACAGGTTACTTCATTAAACCAACAATTATTTCAGGATTAAAATCATCTGATCAAGTAATGCAAGAAGAAATCTTTGGTCCAGTGGTTGGCTTTACTAAATTTGATAATTTCGAAGAAGCAATTGAAATTGCGAATGATACAGACTATGGCTTAACAGGTGCAGTTATTACAAATAATCGTGAAAACTGGATTAAAGCTGTTAATGAATTCGAAGTAGGTAACTTATATCTTAACCGTGGATGTACTTCAGCAGTTGTAGGATATCATCCATTTGGTGGATTTAAAATGTCTGGTACAGATGCTAAAACAGGTAGCCCAGATTACTTATTAAACTTCTTAGAACAAAAAGTAGTTTCAGAGATGTTCTAAGCCATTAAGATCAATATATATCATGTTCAATAAAATTTAAAATAACATTTTTAAATAAATAGTCAGTAGATGAATGCAGTCCATTCATTTACTGACTTATTTTTATTTCATTAAAGTTGAGATGATTGTCTAGGGGGTAAAGAAATTCTCAGATGAATTTTTACTCATTTTAGTTGCGACGCTTTCTTGCAGGAAAGGCTCGTGCCTGTATTACTCTAAAGGCGTTCGTTAGATAGATGATTACTCACATAAGCTGCTTCGCGTTCCTGGGATGCCGTCTCAGCCTGTAGTCTTCGACTGGCACTGCTCCCCTAGGAGTCTTCGCAATTATGTTTTGTATTCTATCTTAGAACGTCTTACACAAGTGCAACAGCACTTGTGTTCAATAATTAAAACGCCAAGAGTCACGCAACAATATTCATAATTCATCTTTTGAACTACTTACTTAAGTGCTCAAGCACTTAAGTTACTTTTCACTAGCTTGCTTTGTTTGTAGATTTTCTTGTTGAAAATCTCTTTGCTGAGCCCCATTCCCAAACTCTATTTATTATCTATATCAACGCTACTTTCTTAAATGAGTATGACTTTAATGTTAAATAAAAAAAGCAAATTCTATAGTACTTCAATAGAATTTGCTTCTAACTAATCTATGAATTGGATGTCATAACATCTTTGATTAGTAGTTTAATAAAATCAATGTGATTATTAATTAAGTTGTGTATAGTCTTGGCCATGTAACATCCAACGTACGCCATATTTATCTGTAAAGGCGCCCATTTTTCCACCCCAGAATTGTTCTTTGAGTGGCATTTCAATGTCTATTGAGTCATGATCTTTAATTTTATCGTAAAATTGTTGAACTTTATCTGAATCGTCTTGATTGTTAACATCGAAATCAATAAGTAATGAAATTCCATTATTGATGTTCTCTACACGTCCGAATGAATCAGAGCATAAAATTTTAACACCTAGTACTTCAAATTCAGCGTGCATTGTAGCTTCTGCAGCCTGTTCTTTTGTCATGCCAAATTGTTCCGCTTGTTCTTCGCTCACTTCTAATTTTTTGACGTTTGTTGCGCCAAATACTTCTTCGTAATATGCTATTGCGTCTTTTGCTTTTTCAAAGGCTAAATATGGAAATAATTCAGTCATGATAAAACCCCTTTAGTTAGTTTGTAACTCAGTCCATTATATAATGAATAGATGTAAATAGCGATTAATATACGGTCGTGTAACTTTGAACAAAATGGAATGAGTATTCTAATTAATCATGTGCTTTGACATTGATAAGTTTATGAAAGATTTGGTCCATTTGCTTAGGTTTAATCTCGACATTTTCATTCTTTTTCCAATCGATAAATGCATTTAGTACCGAACCGAACACATAGAATACTAGGCTTTTCGGTACTACATTATCAACAGTAATACGATGCATGTTGGTTTTGAAATCCTTTTGCATTATTTCAATTAAATAATTATTGCGAACATCTTCAAACTCTTTATCGTTATATTGCTTAAGTTCAATTCGAGATATCTCTTCCTTATTGAAGGAATTAGCTAAAGCTTGAAAAGGATTATTCAAACGTTCTTTAATATTAGTCGCAAAATAGTCATTGTGTGTTAACTTTAATAGGTATTTCAACAATTCGTATTTATCGTAAAAATGTTTATAAAAAGTAGTGCGATGAACACTAGCATGCTTACAAATTTTATTAACCGTTAATGTTGTAAACATCTCTTGTTCGAGCAATGAATATAAGCTATCAGTTAATGCCTTTTTAGTTTTAATTACCCGTAAGTCTTTATCATTCAAAATTGTTCTCCCCTAACATAGATAGAAGAATCTAATAAATTTGGTGAAACATAATATTTAATTATAGATTATATAAATACATAAATAAACATGCATTTACATTAAAAATGTAAATTACGTATAAAAAATAAACTGATTAAAAATAAGAAATGTATTGTGTAATGAATTTGGTAAAGCGTTTTAAAGCGTTTTGAAAGGGTATATGATATCCAAATAGAAACATTGTTTAACTACTAAAAATAAAATTGCAATTTTTATAAATTTATTTTATTTTCCAAGTCTTATTTTATAAATACATTCTATATTGGAGGATTTTAATTATGAAAGGTACTAAACAATTAGATCAAATTAAAGAAGATAATAAGAAGCAACTTAAAAAATTATTCAAATATGATAAAGATAATGCATTAACATTTAGCAAAGAAGATCGTGAAAAAGTTCAAGACAAATTTGGCGTATATGTTATTTTCGATAAAAAGACGCCTATCTTCGTTGGTCAAACAGGTGGCTATTCTACAGGTTACCAATTAATTACAAAAGACTTATTTAATAAATTAGGTCAATATAATTTAAAATCAGGTGTCGGCACTACTAAATTTAAAAAAGGTTTAGCACAAAAAAAAGGTGTTAATGAAGAGGATATTAAATCAATTACAGCTGAAGATTATAATTTGAAATTCCAATATGTCAATGTTAAAGATGAACCAGCGTTTATTAATGTTTTAGAAATTTTAGCAATTGAATATGCTAAAGATAAAGGTTATGAATTATATAATTTTAACCAAAACTAATGACATCAATTGATAAGTATAAATGAATTGTTATAAGTGGTTAGGACGATTGTGGGGCTAGGACTATGAATGAATATTGAATTCTTTCCTATTCGACATGATAGTCCTAACCTTTTGTTTTCATTTTCTGAAAAGTGGTATTGATGAGTAAAACTTAACTAAAGTAGGGGATACTATGGCAATTCGTGTCCATTTTCAAGACCAAGCAGATCACTTCCATACTGCATGTATATTTTCAGCTATTCCTGAGGATGCCAAACTTGTGTGGATTGATTTTGAGAATCCGACGAAAAACGATCAAGCATTACTCACTCAACGATTCAATATTGCTAGACACCACATTGAGGAATCTGTATTTACAGTTACGAGACCTAAAGTTAGTAATCACCCACAGAAACAGCATTTATATTTAATATTGCATGCGATTAGCCATAATAATTTCTCAGCAGAACCATTGAGTATTACTGTTAAGGGTAATTGGCTAATCACGGTCCATAAATATCCTATGAATGTATTATCAGATATCATTACGTCATTCAATAAGTCACCTAAAGCTATAACTGCGATTGAACTAACAACTATCATGGTTGATAAGATTACACATCAATACTTTAAATATGTGGATCATGTTGAAGACACTGTTTTCTCTTTTGAGGATCAAAATGTAGATAAAGTCAATAACCGTAAATTAATGGATGACGTATATAATATTCGTTCTGAAATGATTAAACTGAAACGTGTGCTCATTCCTATGGAGCAACTCCTAAATGAAATAATAGATGAATCACCATTAGACGTATCACACGAATATCAACTATTGATTAAACATATTCATAGTAGAATATTAAGACAAACAGATACGTTGATGGCATGTGAGCACATCACAGATGATATTAAAGATAATAATGAGTCTTACCGTTCTAATAGAATTAACGGTGTGATGGATATCTTAACCATTATTTCGTCTATATTCTTTCCGCTATCATTTTTAACAGGTTGGTATGGCATGAACTTCTCTTATATGCCAGAACTTGATTGGCATTATAGTTATTTCGTCTTTATTGCTACTTCATTAGTGGTTGTTGTTTCACTCATTACTCTTTTCAAAAAGAAGGACTGGTTCTAGCGCAAACAAAATAAGCGTATGATTCTACAAGTGTTAGATTCATACGCTTATACCTATTAATGTTGCTTCTCTTCCTATAGGAGCCGTTTATATTTGCGTTTGTAATATTTAGACAGTTTCATGTCATGGACAAAAGAGATCACAGGTCGTGCTGTCATTTGAATACTTCCAACTACGAATAGTATCGTGCCGGCAATCCATTGTTTGGTCACAAAAAAATAGAAAACTACCTATTAAAAATATAATGCCCAGTACGATATCGTTGATTTGGTATAGGGCTTTGTAGAAGAATGAAATTTGCTTCGCATGATCATCTTCATTAAATTGACTGGTATTAAAATGTAAATCAACATCATCTTTATTTAAACCAGCCATTTTAACACCTCCATTATTTTAAGTAATAACATACTTCCCGTTGTACTTTGACATGAAACTTCTTCATAATGGTCAGAAAGGAGTGGTATGATGTCTTATTCAATGCTTTACGAATCTCCCGTACAAAATTTAGAACTCATTAGTGATGGTGAGTCACTTACACATGTACTCTATAAATATAGTGACACAACGGTTACTCATCCAACAAATCCTGATTTAGAAATTTTTAAAAAAGTGGTTGAGTGGTTAAATGAATATTTCTCAGGAAATCGTCCGCAAATTGATTTTTCAATTAAACCGGAAGGCACTGATTTTCAAAAAAGTGTGTGGCGAAAGCTACAAGAAATAGAATATGGACAATTAAAAACGTATGGTGATCTAGCGAAACGCGTAGGTGAAGAACGTAATAAGCCGAATATGTCTGCACAAGCAGTAGGTGGTGCAGTAGGTAGCAATCCGATTTCTATTATTATTCCATGCCATCGCGTGGTTGGAAAAGATGGAAGTTTAACAGGATATGGTGGCACGATTAATCATAAAATTAAATTACTTGAACTTGAGAAAGTAGATATGACTAAATTGTATAGACCTAAAAATTCAACTAAACCATAACACCTTTATATTTACCCATTAATTAAGAGGCGTTCGAGACAAGAGCCTAAATTGCTCTTGTCTCGAACGCCTCTTAATTAATGTCAATGTTATTGAGGAATATGATATTGACGTATATCGTCTTGAATAGTTTCTAAGTAGTAAATAGACTTATCGTCATCTGTTTGTTCAGTAGCGTGGTCGAATTCTAAATCATCGAATCGCTTGAAGAAACTTTCATAGTCTTCAACTGAAACTTCTTGACGTTCGTTCAATAAGGCTTTATGTCCTTCAATATCTAATTGTTTTTCATAGCCTTCGACTAGCGTAGCACTAAAGAATTCTCCTACAGAACCAGATCCATAGCTAAACAATCCAATAGTTTGACCACCCTTAAGCGATCTATTCTCTAATAATGAAATTAAACTTAGATATAAAGACCCAGTATAAATATTACCTACATAACGATTATAATATACTGCATCTTCATATCCAGATGTTAAACGTTCTTGCGTCGTTTCATCGGCATCATTGATAATTGAGTCTAAAGCTTTCTTACCCATTTTAGTGAAAGGTACGTGGAAACATAATGACTCAAAGTCAGATAATGTTTTTCCTTCACGTCGAGCATATTCGTTCCAACTTTCTTGGAATGATTTGATATATGCATCTTTAGATAATGCACCGGCAACTAATGGATATTTATGTCCAGTTGGTCTCCAGAAGTCATACACATCTTCAGTATATGCAACGGCATCATCATTCAATTCTAAGATACTTGGATTATTTGAAATCAACATAGCTACGGCACCAGCACCTTGTGTCGGTTCGCCACCAGATTGAATACCATATCGAGCTGTATCACTTGCGATAACAAGTACCTTTTCATTAGGTCGTTTCTCAATGTAGTCTTTAGCTAATTGAATTGCAGGTGTTGCAGCATAGCAAGCTTCTTTCATTTCGAAGCAGCGTGCGAATGGCTGAATACCTAGTAAATTGTGAATTTGTACTGCAGAAGCTTTTGCATTATCGATTGTAGATTCAGTTGCTACAATGACCATTCCAATATTTTTTTTATCATCATCTGTTATAATATCTTTAGCAGCATTAGCCCCCATAGATACAATATCTTGTGATACTGGACTGACTGCCATTTGAGTTTGACCAATCCCAATTAAAAATTTATTTGGATCAACTTGGCGAGCTTCTGCAAGCTTAGCCATGTCTACATAGTATTTAGGTACGTAAAAGTTAATTTTATCGATTCCTATACTCACGGGCACTACATCCTTTCGTTATTCTAATTTTATAATTCATATTAATAGTAGCATTTTGAGACAATTTCATTTAAAATGCTCACTAATAGAAAGCGTTTTCATACGAAAAGTTAAATGCAATAACGCATGTCGTTTAATATAGTAATATAATAAAATACGTGAAACTGCATGGTATAACATTGAGTGTGAGATAACTTCTATCGGCTATTATTAATAATCATATTAATAGTTATTTTACCAAATTAAATAACTAAATTACAATTTATATATAAACTACATATAAGGAGATAAAGAATGAAAAAAATTGCTATAGTTAGTGCTAAAAGAACGCCAATCGGTAGATATAAAGGTAAATTAAGAAATTATTCTGCAGTTGAATTGGGAACGACAGCTTTGAAAGGTGCAATCGATTCAGCAAATATTGACCCTAATATAATACAACAAGTTATCTTTGGTAACGTGCTACAAAGTGGTGTAGGACAAAATCCAGCACGTCAAATTGCGATTAAAGCGGGTGTACCTGATACAACACCAGCTATGACAATTAATGAGGTATGTGGATCAGGTCTTAAAGCAATTATATTAGGGAAACAGTTAATTCAACTAGGTGAAGCGGATATTGTTGCAGTGGGTGGAGTTGAAAGTATGACAAATGCCCCACAATTAATCTTAAAAGAAGGTCAAGAACCAGTGGAAAGCTTTATGCATGATGGTTTAACAGATGCCTTTCATTATGTACCAATGGGTGTAACAGCTGAGAACATAGCTGAAAAATATGACATCACGCGTGAAATGCAAGATGAGTTCGCAAACCATTCACAAGCTAAAGCTGCTAAAGCGACGCAAGATGGTAAATTTAATAATGAAATTATCGGTATGACTGACGCGGAAGGGGAACAAATGACTTCTGATGAAGGTGTTCGTCCAAATAGTAGTGTCGAGAAGCTTGCAACATTAAAGACAATTTTCAAAGAAGATGGAACAGTAACTGGTGGTAATGCTTCAAGTATTAACGATGGTTCATCTGCACTCATTTTAATGGAGGAATCATATGCTAAAGCGCATGGTTACGACATTTTAGGAATCGTTGGAGATTATGCGGAAGTAGGTTGTGATCCTCAATATATGGGCTATGCACCATTCTATGCTGTTGAGAAACTACTTGATAAAACGGATAGCAAAATCGATGATGTTGATATTGTAGAAATGACTGAAGCATTTGCCGCACAAAGTATACCAGTCAAAGACAATTTGCATATTCCAGATGAAAAATTAAATATCTATGGCGGTGCTATTGCACTAGGACACCCAATTGGTGCCAGTGGTGCTAGATTAGTCACTACTTTAGTGAACGCACTTGAACAAGAAAATAAACGTACGGGTATTGCTACAGCATGTATTGGTGGAGGATTAGGTATCGCTCTAATGATTGATAAAGGGGAATAATGCTATGAAGAGTTTAGATAAGAAATTTCGACATTTATCTCGTGAAGATAAATTAAAACAACTTGTTGATTATGGATGGTTAACAGATGCTAATTATGATGTTTTACTAAAAAATCCATTAATTAATGAAGAAGTTGCGAATAGCTTAATTGAGAATGTAATTGGTCAAGGCACATTGCCTGTAGGTTTATTACCTAAAATCATTGTCGATGATAAAGAATATGTTGTACCGATGATGGTTGAAGAACCTTCTGTAGTAGCTGCTGCAAGTTATGGCGCTAAGTTAGTCAATAATACAGGTGGTTTTAAAACTATTAAGAGTGAACGACTAATGATTGGTCAAATTGTATTTGATGACGTAAGTGATACCGATGACTTGGCACAAGCAATTTACGATTTAGAACCACAAATTGAACAGATTGTAGCTGAAGCTTACCCATCAATTATAGAACGTGGTGGTGGATACAGACGTATTGAAATTGATACGTTCCCAGAGAATCAACTATTGTCTTTAAAAGTATTTGTAGATACTAAAGATGCAATGGGCGCCAATATGCTTAATACAATCTTGGAAGCTATAACTGCACATATGAACAATGAGTTTCCAGATCGCGATGTGCTTATGAGCATTTTGTCTAACCATGCCACAGCCTCAGTAGTACGAGTTCAAGGTGAAATTGATATCAAAGATTTAAATAAAGGTGATCGTTCTGGTGAAGAAGTAGCACAACGCATGGAGCGTGCTTCTGTACTAGCACAAGTCGATATACATCGTGCTGCAACACACAATAAAGGTGTTATGAATGGTATTCACGCCGTAGTCTTAGCAACTGGTAATGATACACGCGGAGCAGAAGCAAGTGCACATGCATATGCCGGTCGTGATGGACAATATAGAGGTATTGCGACTTGGAAGTTTGATAAAGAACGTGGTCGCTTAGTCGGAACAATAGAAGTACCGATGACATTAGCAATTGTTGGTGGTGGTACGAAAGTATTGCCAATTGCGAAAGCATCACTTGAATTATTAAATGTTCAATCAGCACAAGAATTAGGTCAAGTTGTTGCTGCTGTAGGATTGGCACAGAACTTTTCAGCATGTAGAGCCTTAGTTTCTGAAGGTATTCAAAAAGGTCATATGAGTTTACAATACAAATCATTAGCAATCGTAGTAGGTGCTCAAGGTGATGAGATTGCTCGTGTTGCCGAAGCATTGAAAACTGCGCCTAAAGCAAATACTGCTACGGCTCAACAAATTTTAAAAGATTTACGACAACAATAACAATATATAGAAAAGCCACTACTTATGAGTGAGGTACTTAATTCAATACCTCGATTCATAAATAGTGGCTTTTATTTATCATTTATATGTCATTATTTATTTTAGTAGATGTAATTATAACTACGTGCAGACCATTTACTTAAGTAGCGAGTTCCGTATGCATTCGGTCTATTGTAATTGTATTCAGAAACTTTAATACTACCGTTACTATATACACGCTCAACTACAGCAACGTGGCCATAATATCCTGCAGTAGATTGCATTACTGCGTAGCGTTTAGGCGTGTGACCAGTTCTATAACCAGAGCGTTGTGCATTGTAATACCAGTTCTTTGCATTTCCCCAACGATTTGATATTGGTTTACCTAGTTGAGCACGACGTTGGTATGCCCACCAAGTACATTGACCTTTCGTATAGTAGTTATATGAAGCGGCTTCAGATACGTGCGTGTGTTCAATGTTTTGATATGTAAAAGTCCCTGCGAACATGATTCCAGTAGCGAGTAAAAGACGTGAAAATAATTTTTTAAATTTCATTTTTGTTCCCTTCAAAATATAAAAGAATTAAAAACTGTATTAATCATATTCGTTAAAAAGGTCTAATACAATATAAGAAACGAATTATACAAGTAACTGTAATATATATGAAATATAACAGCGTAATTTGTAACTTATTTTACATTAAAGTAATTTTACACAATTTAAGATAGCAACACGGTAATGTCTTAAAGTTCAAAGCATTACTTAATTTTAAATGTGAAATTGATTTGAAGTTTACCCTATAAAAAAAGCACCATTAAGGCGCTTAGAAATAAAAATAATATATTAAATTCACCTATTATATTCGCAGTAGCTGACTGAACTGAGAAGATGCGCTAATCAGCTATTCTCAGCTCTAGTAATCTTTGCGGGGTGTGCGGGGCTTCAGCAAAAAAATTTCACTAAGAAATTCTACAAGCAATGCAAGCTGGGGATCGGGGCCCTAGCAAAAAGAATTTCACTAAGAAATTCTACAAGCAATGCAAGCTGGGGATACAACGAATTCAAATAAAATTCTGTCCCACTCCCAAAAAAAGCGCCATAAAGGCGCTTGGTGAGATGATACGTCCATGATGTATAATAACAAGTTAGAAATCATACATTTGTGAATTGGTTAAAAACAGCCAATGCTCTTTTAACGATAGTCACGGGTATGTTTTCTGAACATGGATTATTTCGAAAATATGACAATACTTCTGCTTGGCTCTTCACTTCTCTAGGGAAATTGCTATCTTGATTAATCCAATTTACCAATTCACCTAATGGTGTGTCATCACCAACGAAATTTTGCATAAATTCATAAAAGCTCAATGCCTCACCTCTTCAATCAATTTGAGCCTATGTGATTATAACATTTTTTTATAATGAAACATATAGGGTCTGACATTGAATTTGAATTAGACTTGTTCTCGGAAATATTTAGTTTAACTTTACATATTTTTATTTTCTCAAAATATTTCGTGTATAATGAAATTACAATAATGAACAAAGAGGGTGAGCATTTGGACATCAAACATATGAAATATTTTATGGAAGTAGTTAATCAAGGTGGTATGACAAATGCTTCGAAATCTCTATACATAGCGCAGCCGACGATTAGTAAAGCAATTAAAGATATAGAAAATGAATTGAAAATGACATTATTTGATCGTCAAAAGCGTCACCTCGTACTCACTGATGCGGGTAAAATATTCTATAAAAAGTGTGAGGAAATTATAGCGTTATATGATAATATTCCTTTCGAAATTAATGGGCTATTAGGATTAGAAACAGGTCATATCAATATAGGTATGTCTGCAGTAATGGACATGCAACAATTTATCTACATATTAGGGGAGTTTCACAAGCTCTATCCAAACGTTACGTATAATTTAAATGAAAGTGGCGGTAAATCTATAGAGACGCGACTTATTAATGATCAAATTGATATTGGAATTACAACAATTCCAATAGATGAGAACGTCTTTGACTGTTTACCGTTATATAGTGAAGATTTGAGATTAGTTGTAAGTAAAGAACATGACCTTGCAGCACGTGATTCTGTTACAATGGCAGAACTTAAGAATGAAGATTTTATATTGTTTAACGAAGACTTTTACCTTAATGATAAAATTATTGCCGCAGCTAAAAATGCAGGTTTTCTCCCAAATACGGTTTCAAATGTCTCGCAATGGAACTTTATTGAGTATCTGTTGCTAGCACGTTTAGGTGTAAGTATCTTACCAGAGCACATCGCTAACATGCTCAAAGACAATATCAGAAGTATTAAGATTGAGGATACTGGAATGAGTTGGGAATTAGGTGCAATTTGGAAAAAGGATAAACTGTTAAGTCACGCTACCTCTAAATGGATAGAATTTATGAGCAAGAGATTAAAATATGACTAAATAATACTTCATAACAACAAGCAGAATAAATAGGTAAATAAAAATAGAGAAGCGTTTAAACGAAACGCTTCTCTATTTTTATTTGCATATGTTGGGTTCGTTCCGAACGCAATAATATTGTCATCGAAATTCAATCACACCAATACGTATAGTTGTTAAAGCGATTACATAGAAAAAAACTATAGGTGGTATTTAAAATGGATATTTTTCTATTTACTTAGGTTGAATTAGAATGATGAATGTAGGTTTAAATTTCACTGTAACAATTTCGACATATTTTAGTGGGAGGTCAGTCATCTTGAAAAAAGTATTATTTATTTCAAAAGTTATCATACAAATTGCCATTATCATAGTCATTAGTTACTTAGGTAGTTTATTGCAAACATTATTGCATATACCACTAGCTGGAAGTATCGTAGGCATGATAATGTTGTACATTTTACTTGAACTGAAAGTGATACGTATGAATTGGATATCTGACGGCGCAGAATTTCTATTAGCTACAATGGTGTTTTTCTTTATACCTTCTGTAGTAGGAATAATGGATGTTGCTTCTGATATTACAAAGAGTTATATCATTTTCTTCTTATTAATTATTGTAGGTACAAGTTGCGTTGCACTAGCTTCTGGTTACATCGCTGAAAAAATGGTTAAACAACCTAACGTTAAGAGAGGTCGTCAATAGTATGACATTCATTCAAGCTATCTTAATGATATTGTTGACCGTCGTTATGTATTTTGCTGCAAAAAAGCTACAACAAAAATATGATAATCCATTTTTGAACCCAGCGTTAGTAGGTTCGGTCGGTGTCATTATTGTATTATTGTTAACACATCAAAACTATCATGATTATATGACAGGTGGTAAATGGATCAATCATTTATTGAATGCCACTGTTGTATGTTTAGCTTACCCACTATATAAGAATCGACATAAAATTATTGAGAATTTAAGTATTATCTTTTCAAGCGTGATGGTTGGCGTAATACTTAATTTTATGTTAGTGTTTACCTCGTTAAACTTATTGGGTTACGACGAGGAGACGATAGTAACAATATTACCACGTTCAATAACAGCTGCTGTAGGTATCGAAGTATCACAGGAATTAGGTGGTACTGATACGATTACAGTATTATTCATTATAACTACAGGTTTAATAGGTAGTATGATGGGATCAATGTTATTGAAATTAGGTAATTTTAAGACCTCTATTGCCAGAGGGTTAACATATGGGAATGCATCACACGCTTTTGGTACCGCAAAAGCATTAGAACACGATAATGAATCTGGTGCATTCAGTTCAATTGGAATGATATTAACTGCTGTAATTAGTTCGATACTTATTCCAATTATGATTATTTTATTCTACTAAAGGGAATATATATATTGTACTCGTTTAAAAAGAGAAAGGAGCTATTGTAATAATGGCGAAGATAAAAGCAAACGAAGCATTAGTTAAAGCGTTAGAAGCATGGGATATTGATCACTTATATGGTATTCCAGGGGATTCAATTGACGCAGTAGTAGATAGTTTACGTACTGTTAGAGACTCATTTAAATTCTATCATGTACGTCATGAAGAAGTAGCAAGTTTAGCTGCAGCTTCATACACTAAAATGACAGGTAAAATTGGGGTAGCATTAAGTATTGGTGGTCCTGGTATCGTTCACTTATTAAATGGTATGTACGATGCAAAAATGGATCGCGTACCTCAATTAATTTTAGCAGGTCAAACAAATAGTACTTTATTAGGTACAAAAGCTTTCCAAGAAACAAACATTACTGATATGGTTTCAGATGTATCTGTATATAATCACCAAATTCAAAAAGGTGATAACGTATTTGAAATTGTTAACGAAGCTATTCGTACAGCATATGAAAAACGTGGTGTAGCAGTAGTTGTATGTCCTAATGACTTATTAACTCAAAAAATTAAAGACACAACTCATCGTGCTATAGACACTACTAAACCAAAAGCACCAACTCCAACATTACGTAGCATTAAAAAAGCTGCAAAATTAATCGATAAAAGTAAAAAACCAGTAATGATTATTGGTGTAGGTGCACAAAATGCTAAAGATGAATTACGTGAATTTGTAGAAGCGGCTAAAATTCCAGTAATTCATACGTTACCAGCTAAAACAATCATTCCTGATGATCACCCATATAGCATCGGTAACTTAGGTAAAATCGGTACAAAAACATCTTACCAAACAATTCAAGATGCCGATTTATTAATCATGGCAGGTACTAACTACCCTTACGTTGACTACCTACCTAAGAAAAATATTAAAGCAATTCAAATTGATACAAACCCAGATGTAATTGGACATCGTTTCAGTGTCAATGTTGGTATCGTTGGTGACGCGAAACTTGCTTTCCATCAATTAACTGATGTTATCAAACACGTACCTCAACGCCCATTCTTAGAAAAAACATTAGAACGTAAAGCTGTTTGGGATAAATGGATGGAACAAGATATGAATCAAGAAAGCACACCAATCCGCCCAGAACGTTTAATGAAATCAATTAGTAAATATAGTGACGATGATGCTGTATTCTCAATCGATGTAGGTACATCTACAGTTTGGTCAACACGTTACCTAAACTTATCAGTAAATAATAAATTTATTATTTCTTCTTGGTTAGGTACAATGGGTTGCGGACTTCCAGGAGCAATTGCTTCTAAAATCGCTTTCCCTAAACGTCAAGCTATCTCAATTAGCGGTGACGGCGCATTCCAAATGGTAATGCAAGACTTTGCAACTGCTGTTCAATATGACTTACCAATGACAATTTTTGTTATGAATAACAAACAATTATCATTTATTAAATATGAACAACAAGCTGCAGGTGAATTAGAATATGCCATTGATTTCTCTGATATGGACCATGCTAAATTCGCTGAAGCTGCAGGCGGTAAAGGTTATGTATTAAAAGATCCTAGCCGTATCGATGAAGTAGTAGAAGCAGCGTTAAATGAAAATGTACCAACAATCGTTGATGTACATGTTGATCCAAATGCTGCACCATTACCAGGTAAAATTGTTAATGAAGAAGCAATCAACTATGGTAAATGGGCTTACAGATCAATTACTGAAGATAAAAAATTAGACTTCGACGAAATTCCACCAATTTCTGTCGCTGCTAAACGTTTCTTATAAGAAATAGATTCGACACACTGACGAAAGCAATGCTTTTGTCAGTGTTTTTTTATGAATATTTGGCTCTATAATAAATTGGACTGATGACTAAA
>NZ_KV840148.1:41731-43166 GCF_001839115.1 Staphylococcus sp. HMSC62B09 | reverse complement strand
GTTTGACTCGAAGTGAAGTAAGTTTCTTAGCGCCATGGTAGCAGATTTACGTTCCGCTAGAGTAGGACGTTTCCAGGCAAATTAATGAGACCGAAAGGTCTCTTTTTTTATGCAAAAAACAAAATCGAGGGTTTAATAAGATAACAACAAATAAAAGTGTAATAGCTTTACGAAGAGAAAGCGTTTGAAGCTGATGAATTGAAAGAATTGAGAAGCGAGTTTAGTTGAGCTAAAAAAGCAAGCAATTTTAGAAAATGAAGAAAGATGCGAGCGTTTGACTCGAAGTGAAGTAAGTTTCTTAGCGCCGATGGTAGTTGGATTTACGTTCCGCTAGAGTAGGACGTTGCCAGGTAAATTAAAGAAAACACTCCCATCTCAAGGAATGGGAGTGTTTAATATTCAAATTAAAAGTGAGTATAACATTTTATTCTCATTGATATAAATATTTGATGGATCAAAATCATGAACATTATTTTTTAGTTGGTTAAGGTCATCATGATTCTTAAGTTGAATACCGATAATGACAGTACCAGTGTTTTGAGAAGTTTTCTTTAAATATTCAAACTTAGTAATATCATCCTGAGGTCCTAATACATCGTTAACAAATTCCTTCAATGCACCAGGACGTTGAGGAAAGTTAAGAATAAAGTAATGTTTCATCTCCTCGTAAAGTAATGAACGTTCTTCAATTTCTTTCATTCGATTAATATCGTTATTACCACCACTAACTACACATACTACTGTCTTACCTTTAATTTTTTCCTTATAGTGCTCTAATGCTGAAACACTTAATGCACCTGCTGGTTCAGCAACTATGGCTTGTTTAGAGTACATATCTAAAATAGTTGAACAAACAGCACCTTCATCTACTTGAATATAATCGTCTACAAATTTTTTAGCTATATCATAAGTGATATCACCAACTCGTGCCACAGAAGCACCATCTACAAACTTGTCAATATGATCAAGTGTCACTATTTTGTTTTGGACAACAACTGATTCATACATGCTACTAGCGCCAGATTGTTCGACACCAATAATTTTAGTTTGTGGACTATATTGATTCATATAAATACTAATACCTGAAATCAAACCTCCACCACCAATAGCAGCAAATAGATAATCGAACGTAATTGAATCATTACTTGATTGATTCAAAATTTCTTTTGCTAATGTTCCTTGTCCAGCTATTGTATCTACATTATTAAAAGGGTCGATAAAAGTCATGTGATTTTGTTCAGTATAAATTAAAGCTTCTTTTAAGCAATCATCAAAAGTATCTCCAGTTAATATGATTTTAACGTTTTTAGAACCAAAAAATTTAACTTGTTTAACCTTTTGAAGAGGTGTGGTAACAGGCATGAAAATCACAGCTTTTAAATTTAATGCTTTAGCAGTATAAGCAACACCTTGAGCATGATTTCCAGCACTTGCG
>NZ_KV840148.1:13568-41631 GCF_001839115.1 Staphylococcus sp. HMSC62B09 | reverse complement strand
TTTTGAGAAAGATAGAGATTGAATTGTAAAGGGGTCTCTTTAACAACATCTTTTATTCTTAAGTATGCATTTTCTACATCTTCAGCATTTAAAGTTGTCTTCACAGTCATTTTATCTCAACCTTTATTTTTGTTTTCATATTGTTCTATTAAATCTTCATATTCTAATGTTATGGCTATATCATCTAAACCATTAACTAATTTATGTTTCCATGTTTCATCAATTTGAAAGTTAAATGATTTATCATTAGCTGAAACAGTTTGATTTGGTAAATCAATGGTAATTTCTTTTTGAGAAGCTAAATATTTTCTCTCGTTTTCACCTAAAGTAATAGGTAACATGCCATTTTTTGTACAATTCATAAAGAATATGTCACTAAAGCTACCAGCTATAATAATATTGAATCCATAATCTTTTAAAGCCCACGCAGCATGTTCACGACTTGAACCACAACCAAAATTGTCACCAGTGATCAAAATAGTAGCACCAGAGTATTCAGGTTTATTCGGATTAAAATCTGGATTATTTGTACCATCAGGAAGGTATCTCCATTCGTCAAATGCAAAAGGACCGAAACCACTTTTAGTTATTCGTTTAAGATGTACTTTGGGAATAATTTGGTCAGTATCAATATTGTCATTAAACAATGGTACAACTTTTCCTGTATAGGTTGTAATAGGTTGGATATCCATTACTAAACAACCACCTTTCTAACATCTACGAATCTACCTTTAATAGCCGCTGCAGCAGCCATAGCAGGGGACACTAGATGCGTTCTAGCGCCTTTACCTTGTCTTCCTTCAAAGTTACGATTGCTCGTAGAGGCACAATGTATGCCTTCAGGTACTTGATCAGGATTCATACCTAAACACATTGAACAACCTGGTTCTCTCCATTGAAATCCTGCATCTTTAAATATTTTGTCCAAACCCAATGCTTCGGCTTCTTTTTTAACTGAGCGAGAGCCAGGTACAACGATTGCAGTTATTTTTGGATGGACTTGTTTACCCTTAACGATTCGACTAGCTTCTACTAAGTCTGATAATCTTGCATTAGTACAAGAACCTAAGAACACATAACCTAAATCAATATCTTCAGCTTTTTGGCCTGGTTTTAAGCCCATATATTGATAAGCGCGTTCATCATTAATATTTTTAATTTTGGGGAAAGGTGTATTAAAACTAACACCCATTTCAGGATTTGTTCCCCATGTAACTTGAGGTTCTAAATCTGTAACTTCAAGTTTGATAACTTTATCAAATTTAGCATCGTCATCAGTATATAATTGACGCCAATCATTGATAGAACGGTCAAAATTTTGAGCATATTTTCTGCCATTGACATAAGCAAATGTCGTTTCATCTGGTTGCATCAATCCATATTTAGCACCAGCTTCAATAGCCATGTTGCAGATAGTCATTCTAGCTTCCATAGACAGAGATTTAATCGTTTCACCTGTAAATTCAATAGCGTACCCAGTACCAAAATCCACACCATATTGACTAATAAGATACAAGATAATATCTTTCGCATAGACGCCTTTTGGTAATTGACCTGTAACGTCTATCTTTAAATTTTTAGGTTTAGTTTGCCAAAGTGTTTGAGTAGCAAATACATGTTCAACTTCACTTGTCCCAATACCAAATGCAATTGCACCAAAGGCCCCATGCGTGGCAGTATGTGAATCACCACAAACGATTGTTTTTCCAGGTTGAGTGAGACCTGTTTCTGGACCTACCATGTGAACAATACCTTGTTCATCAGAACCCATATCAAATAATTGAACACCAAATTCTTTTGAATTCTTTTGAAGAGTAGTAATTTGTTTGTTCGCAATTTCATCTTTAATATTAAATATATCTATTGTAGGAACATTATGATCTAAAGTTGCAAATGTTAAATCAGGACGTCTCAATTTACGATTTTGAAGTCTTAAACCTTCGAAAGCTTGTGGAGAAGTCACTTCATGAATTAAGTGTAAATCAATATATAATAATTGAGGTTCACCTTCATTCCCGGTTAAAACATGTTTATTCCAAACTTTATCGAATAACGTTTGTCCCATAAAAGCATTCCCCCTTATTAATAATTCTTTTTTAATTCATTGAATATATCTGATGTAGTATAGTGCCCATTTAAATCTTTAGTTGTTTTACCATCTTTAATAAGTTGATATACATCCTGTTCTAGTTCAGACGCCGCATCATCAAAGTTAAAACTTTCACGTAAACACATTGCTAATGAGAGTATCATACCAAATGGGTTAGCTAGATTTTGATTTGCAATGTCGGGTGCTGAACCATGTATAGGTTCATAAAGTCTTGGTCCTTCTAAACTAAAACTTGCAGAAGGTGATAAACCTAATGAACCTGGAATGGTAGAAGCTTCATCACTTAAAATATCTCCAAATAGATTTTCAGTAACAATGACATCAAAATTAGTAGGTTGGGAAATTAACTGCATGCTACAAGCATCAACTAGTAAATGATTCACTTTAACATCAGGAAATTCATGACTAATTTCATTAATAGTTTGACGCCAAAGTTTACTTGTAGCTAACACATTTTCTTTATCAACTGATGTTAATTTTTTCTTTCTTTGAGATGCTAATTCAAAAGCTACCCTTGCAATACGTTCAATTTCCTTTTTAGTATAAGTTAGTGAGTCTAGTGCACTTTGATTATCAATATGCCGTGGTTCACCAAAATATAAGCCACTAGTTAATTCTCTCACTATGATAAAATCCGTTCCTTTGACACGTGATTCTCTAACTGGAGAAAAATGACTTGTACCTTCAGTAACTTTAGTAGGTCGTATATTGGCGAACAAACCTAGAGATTTACGTAATGCTAATAATCCTTGCTCAGGTCTATTATTAGGATCAGTCCATTGAGGACCACCTACAGCACCCAATAAAATTGCGTCAGCATTTTTACAAGCATTTAAAGTATCATCAGGAAGGGGAACACCATGCGAATCTATGGCTGCACCTCCAAAATCATAAGATGTTAATTGATAATCAAATTTATATTTTTTACTGATTAGTTCTAATAATTCTAACGTACCACTTAAGATTTCTGGTCCTATTCCATCACCAGGCAAAGCTACAATATTATAAGTCATTACAGATTACCTTCCTTTTTGTGAATTTCACTAGCGTATTTAGCATGTGCTTCTACATATGCTTTGCAAGAGGCATATAACACATCATAATCAATACCAATACCATTAACAGGTTGACCTTCAATAGTTAATGAAACATGTACTTCTGCTTGAGCGTCGGTACCTTCAGTGACAGAATCAATACGGTAATCAATGAGTTCACTTTTATGTTTAAAAATTCGATCAACTGCATTATATATAGCCACAATTGAACCAGTTCCTATACTTGAATCTTGATAAATATTACCATTTTTATCTTTTATAACGACAACAGCACTTTGTAAACCATTGGAAACAAACTGTAATTGAAGCGTATCAACTTGATAAATTGCATTTTGCTCATGTTCAGTACCTTGGATAATCGCATGTATATCTCGATCAGTTACACTTTTCTTTTTATCGGCAATGGCTTTGAATTGTTTAAATAATTCAGCCTGATTTTGCGGTTCAATATCGTATCCTAAAGATTTCAATTTTTCAGCAAAAGCGTGTTTACCTGATAGCTTACCAAGAGGTAAATCATTTTTACTTATACCAACAAGTTGTGGCGTCATGATTTCATAAGTTTCTGGATTTTTTAAAACACCATCTTGGTGAATGCCAGACTCATGACTAAAAGCATTTTGACCAACAATGGCTTTATTTCTAGGAACGCGTATGCCAGCATAACGAGATATAATATCAGAAGTGTTTTTTGTTTCTGATAGTTTCAATCGTGTTTCATTGCCATAGTGATCTTTACGGACATACAGTGCTAAAGCTAATTCTTCTATAGCAGTATTGCCTGCTCGTTCACCGATGCCATTTACTGTTCCTTCGATTCGTGTGGCACCATTTTCAATAGCAGCCAGACTATTAGCAACTGCCATTCCTAAATCATCATGACAATGTGCACTATAAGTAATGTTTTGTTTAGAGTTAATGTTCTCAATCAAGGTTTTAAAAATTCGACCATATTCATTTGGATAACTATAACCGACTGTATCTGGGATATTAATGATTGTAGCACCACAGTCTACTGCCATCTGTACGCATTTTATTAAGAAATCTGTATCAGTTCTTGTAGCATCCTCAGGTGAAAATTGAACGACATCAAAGTATTGTTTGGCGTAACTGACGTGCGCTTTAATTGATTCCAAAACCTGTTGTTGAGTCATTTTGAGTTTATGCGTTAAGTGAATAGGTGAAGTTGCTATAAAAACGTGAATAACTGGTTTTACAGCATCTTTTGTAGCTTCATAAACAGCATCGATATCTGATTTTTTACAGCGTGCTAAACCACATACAGCTGTTTTAGTTAAAGTATTTGATATAGCTTGAACAGACTTAAAGCTACCAGCACTTGAAGCAGGAAAACCTGCTTCAAGTATATCCACACCCCACGTTTCTAACTGTTTGGCAATCTTTAATCGCTCATCAAAAGAAAAGTTAACTCCAGGTGTTTGTTCACCGTCTCTTAATGTTGTATCAAAAATTTGAATATGGCTTTCCATCGTTAACAACCCCTTAGCTTTTATTTTTGAATACTTTTAGATTTAATGAATGGCATCATTTTTCTTAATTCACGACCAACTGCTTCAATTTCATGACCGTGTTGTTGTTCACGTAATTTATAGAATTCTTTAAAGCCATTTTCATTGTCTTTAACAAAGCTATTTGCAAAATTACCATTTTGAATATCTTTTAATACTGCTTTCATATTGTCTTTAACATCAGGAGTGATGACTCTAGGTCCTGAAACATAGTCACCATACTCTGCTGTGTTAGAAATTGAGTAACGAACGTTCTCCATACCGCCTTCATACATTAAATCAACAATTAACTTCATTTCATGTAATACTTCGAAATATGCTAATTCTTTTTGATAGCCCGCTTCAACTAAAGTTTCAAAGCCACTTTGGATTAATTTATGAATACCACCACAAAGTACTGCTTGCTCACCGAATAAATCTGTTTCAGTTTCTTCTTTAAATGTTGTTTCAATTAAACCTGCACGCGTAGCTCCAATACCTTTTGCATAACTTAATGAAATATCGCGTGCTTGACCAGTAGCATCTTGTTGTACACCAAATAGTGCTGGTACAGCAGTTCCTTCAACAAAGGTACGTCTTACTAAATGACCAGGTCCTTTAGGAGCTACTAAGAAGACATCAACATCTTTAGGTGGTTTGATAACTTCAAAGTGGATATTAAAACCATGCGCAAATGCTAGGGCATTTCCAGCTTCTAAGTTAGGTTCAATTTCATTTTTATAGACATTTCCTTGGATTTCATCTGGCAATAACACCATGATGACATCTGCTTGTTTAACAGCTTCTGCAACTGGATAAACATCGAAGCCATCTTCTTTAGCTTTATCAAAAGAATGACCAGGGCGAATACCAACAATAACGTCATAACCATTGTCTTTAAGGTTTTGTGCATGCGCGTGTCCTTGTGAACCGTAACCGATAATTGCAATTTTTTTACCTTGTAATGCATCTTTCTCAACAGATTGATCATAATAAACTTTAGTCATATTACATTCCTCCAAAAATTTAAATAACTTAATATTTAGAATATTCTTAAAATTTTAGATAAAGAAATTATCTAAATTATGTGATGTTAATGATGATTTATTTAATTATACTAGCGCATCAATGTACAGCTTATCTCGGTTATGACTAATATCTTGAACTTCGAGTACACTGACTTGTTTTTTTAACTTCGCAATTAAAATTTTAAATATAGCTTCATCTTCAATATCTGCAGTAATTTGCATATCAGAGATACCTTTTTCTTTAGATGGTTTAACTGTTAATTCATTAATATTATATTGTAGTCTAACGAATGCACTTGTAATTCTGTTTAATGTGCTCACTTGATCGGTTACTTTTAAATGTAAAATTCGTTTCATTCTAACCCCTCCATTTCATGGTTCGCTTTGCCACTTGGAATCATAGGATTAACTGGTTCAGTAGGTGAGATTCTCACTTCGATTAGCGCAGGTCCACTATAATTAAATGCTGAATCAAGTGTTTTAGTTAGTTTATTTGGATGATCAACTAAGAAACCTTTAACACCATATGCTTCTGCCATCTTCATGAAGTCAGGTTGATCATTAAATACTGAATGAGAGAATCGATGGTTAAAGAATTTATCTTGCCACTGTTTAACCATACCTAATGTGCCATTATTGATTAGAACGATTTTTACATTGAGTCCGTATTCAGGCAGTAACGCTATTTCCTGATTTGTCATTTGAAAACCACCATCACCAACAAAGCAAATAACTGTTTTATCGGGTTCAGCTAATTGAGCACCGATAGCTGATGGAATACCAAAGCCCATAGTACCTAAACCACCGCTAGTAACCCATTGACCATGATGTTTGAATGGATAAAATTGAGCTGCCCACATTTGATGTTGACCAACATCAGTAGTAACTATAGCTTCACCGTTTGTAATTTTTCCTATATATTCAATAGCTTCTTGAGGTTTGCAAAATGTGGCATCAGCTTTTTTATATTTAAAAGGATGTTTGTGCTTATTCTCAATACAATGGTTAACCCAGTGTTCATGGGAAGTTTTATTTGTAAATTTTTGAGATAAAGCTTCTAGTACTTTTTTGCAGTCAGCAACTATCCCTAGGTCAGTCGAAATCACCTTGTTAATTTCTGATTCATCAATATCCACATGAACTACGGTTGCATGAGGAGCAAATTCATTAGGATTACTTGCTAATCTATCATCAAACCGACTACCTAAATTAATTAATAAATCACATTCAGTTAAAGCCATATTACTTGCATAGGAGCCATGCATACCACCCATACCTAGAAATAGTGGATTGTCATAAGGAATAGCTCCCAGACCTAAAAGTGTAGTAGCTACTGGAATTTGATGTTTGGTTACAAATTGAGTTAATAATTCATTAGATTGTGAATGATTGATGCCAGCGCCTGCTAAGATAAGTGGTTGTTTTGCATTCTCTAAATATTGAATTAATTGACTAATATCTTTATCTTTAGGATTTTCAATGACATTATATGCCGGTAAGTCCACCTCATTTACAAGTGGTGCGGATGTTTTAAGCACACCCATATCTTTAGGAAAATCTATAACTACAGGGCCTTTGCGTCCAGAATTTGCTAAGTAAAATGCTTCATGAATGATTCTTGGAATATCATTTACATTTTTAACTTGGAAATTAGCTTTTGTAATTGGTGTAGTCATAGAAAGTAAATCTGCTTCTTGAAAAGCGTCTTTACCAATTCCTGGTGTTGCTACTTGTCCAGTGAATACAACTAAAGGGAGGGAATCACAGTACGCATCTGTTATACCGGTAATAGCATTTGTAGCGCCAGGACCACTTGTTACAACCACTACACCTGTTTTGCCAGATACTCTTGCATAACCTTCTGCAGCATGAGTAGCACCTTGTTCATGTCTTGCTAAGATGTGTTTAATTTTACCATCATAGAAAGTGTCGTATAATGGTAAAACTGCGCCACCAGGATAACCGAATATGAAATCAACACCTTCATGTAATAATGCCTCTACTAAAAGTTCTGAACCGGATCTGAAATTATTATTTGCGTCTAAATCACTATCTACTTTTAGACTAGTTTGTTTTGAATAGTCCATAGCATCAGGACTTACTATGCTACTTTCCTTTTTACTTGTCATGTCGAACAACTCCTCTAGTTAGATTAGATTTTCGGGAACTTGCATAATACCACCAGTATTCGCACTAGTGACCAAAGCAGTATATCTTGCCAGATAACCTGATTTCACTTTTGCCTTAAAAGGTTGTAATGTTTCTTTACGATGATTAAGTTCTTCTTCAGTTTGATTAACATCTAAAGTTCGATTGATTAAATCAATAGTGACTTCATCGCCGTCTTTAATGAGTCCAATAGGTCCACCTGAAGCTGCTTCTGGTGAAATGTGGCCGACAGCGATACCTCTCGTTGCACCAGAGAATCTACCATCAGTTATTAATGCGACATCCTTACCTAAACCTCTACCTACAATTGAAGAAGTAGGGGCTAACATTTCAGGCATTCCTGGTCCACCTTTAGGACCTTCATATCGAATAACAACGACGTGACCTTCGCGTACGATTTTATTATCAATTGCTTCAACAGCTTCATCGTGTGAATTGAAACAAATTGCTTTACCAGTAAATGTCTTAATAGAAGGATCAACGCCACCAACTTTAATGACAGCCCCTTTAGGCGCTATATTTCCAAATAATATTGAGAGACCACCTTGCTTATCATAAGGATCATCTAGTGAATGAATGACATCAAAATTCTTAATTTCTTTACCTTCATTATTTTCACGAAGTGTTTTTCCAGTAACTGTGAGTCTATCTGGATGTAATGTTCCTTCTTTTTTCATCAATTCATTGATGATAGCTGGACAACCACCTGCTTCGTGGACATCATGCATAGAATATGAAGAACTTGGTGCAATCTTAGATAAATAAGGCGTCTTTTTAGCGATTTCATTGATACGTTCCAAATCGTAATTAATACCAGCTTCGTTTGCAATGGCTAGCGTATGTAATACCGTGTTAGTTGAACCACCCATCGCCATATCAAGTGCAAATGCATCATCGATAGCTTCTCGAGTTACGATATCAAGTGGTTTGATATCTTTTTTGATATTATCTACTAATTTAAATGCAGCTTCACGAATCATTTCTCTTCTTTGTTCGCTTACTGCTAAAGCTGTACCGTTATATGGTAGTGCCAAGCCTAACACTTCCATTAAACAATTCATTGAGTTTGCAGTAAACATTCCCGCGCAAGAACCGCAAGTAGGGCAAGCGTTTTGTTCCATATCTAAAAATGCTTCTTTGGAGAGTTTACCTTCTTTAAATGCGCCAACCGCTTCAAACATTGATGATAATGTCAAATCTTTACCTTGCGCTGATAAACCAGCTTTCATAGGCCCACCAGAACAGAATATAGCTGGTACATTGGTTCTAACGGCAGCTAATAACATACCGGGTGTTATTTTGTCGCAATTAGGAATGTAAAATACGCCATCGAACCAGTGCGCATTAATAACGGTCTCTGCAGCATCAGCAATGATTTCTCGAGAGGGAAGTGAGTAACGCATTCCAATGTGTCCCATAGCTATACCATCATCAACACCAATAGTATTAAACTCGAAAGGTATAGCGCCTGCCTCACGAATAGCTTCTTTAGCAATGTCAGCCAATTCTCTTAAATGCACATGTCCAGGTACAATATCGATATAAGAGTTACATATTGCTACAAAAGGTTTGTTCATATCTGTAGGATTTTTAAGTGCGCCCGTGGCGTGTAAAAGACTGCGAGCAGGTGCTTGATGATCACCTTTTTTTTATCATGTCACTTCTCATAAATAATTCCCCCCATAAAACACAATAAGTTTAAAACATAAAAAGACGTCCCAATTTATGATTGGGACGTCTATAAGTCCCATTCAATGAGAAATAGGACTTAAACATTTAGTAACAGATAATTACTAAAGTTCCAGTCCTTGCGAGTATAATAAAATAATTAAATTGTCAGTCGGGTTATATGTTTGATTTGTCATTTTAATATACTCCTTTCTTGAATGGTTATATTAAAATAGTTAGAATTGTTTAAAAATTCGATAAACTTAATTTACTATATCATTTTTATTAAGTCAATAGAATTTTTAAGAATTTTCTAACAACTTAATCTCATCATTCTTGTGTTGAGTATAGGGAAATTGTTTAAGGAATTTGTTATAATTAGTAAGTTAAAATTTTTATGACTTAATTTAGTTTACGAGAATAAAATAAGTTACCATAAGTTCTGAAATGGTCATGAATAATCATTTGATTAAAAAAATTTGAAAGAGTGGGACTAATGATAAGTATTAATAATTTGGATGAATTAAATCATTTTGCAAACGTGTTAGTTCGACACTTAGAGCCTAGTGATTTAATCCTTTTAAATGGCGACCTAGGGGCAGGTAAAACTACACTAACACAATTTATAGGTAAACATTTAGGAGTTAAGCGTAATATTAATTCTCCTACTTTTAATATTATAAAATCATATAAAGGGAGTAATTTAAAATTACATCATATGGACTGTTATCGTTTGGAAGATTCAGATGAAGATCTAGGATTTGATGAATATTTTCAAGATGAAGGCATTACCATTATTGAATGGAGTCAATTTATTCAAGATTTATTACCTAAGGAACATTTAATAATCAATATAGAAACTTTATGTGAATCAAAAAGAACTATAAAATTAGAAGCCCAAGGAACCCATTATTTAAAAGTAAAGGAGGAAGTTGAAAGTGAATTTATTAATGATTGATACATCTAATCAACCGATGTCAATCGCAATCATGCAAGATGATATCGTCTTGGCAGAAACTACGTCGGAAGATAAAAAAGATCATACGAGTCAACTTATGCCTGGTATTCAGCACTTATTTGAAGAAGCAAAAATTGAAAAAAATGCTATTGATGGGATTGTGGTTGCTAAGGGTCCAGGTTCCTATACTGGAGTTAGAATTGGCGTAACCACCGCTAAAACGTTGGCCTATGCATTGAACACTAAATTATATGGTGTATCATCTTTAGCAGCATTAGCTGCAACAGTAGAGAATGATGAACAAAAATTATTAGTTCCAATCATTGATGCACGTCGTGAAGCGGTATACACTGGTGTTTATCAAAACGTTGATGGAAATATAACAACTATTTTAGAAGATCAATATTTACCTATTGAAGAATTAAAAAAGCAATTAACTAAAATGAACCAACCATTTCTTTATGTTGGTAGAGATGCTGATAAGTTATCCGAACAACTTGGTGGAGAAATAAAAAATAATTTACCTCATGCTCCAACTATGAAACAACTCATAACTAAAAGTGAACCGATTCATACATTTGTTCCTAATTATATTAAATTATCAGAGGCTGAAAGAAATTGGCTAAACCAACAGAAGCAGAATTAACAATTAGAGCAATGCAAGTAGATGATGTCCCCAGTGTATTCGATATAGAACGAGATAGTTTCAATGATAGTTCGTGGACAATTGATGCATTTTATCATGAATTGAATGAAAATAACTTTGCTAAATATTTTGTGATTGTTTTTAAAAATGAAATTATCGGATATCTAGGACTATGGATGGTTATTGATCAAGCTCAAATTACAACAATAGCAATTCATAAAGACTTTAGAGGTTATGGACTGGGACAATTATTATTAAAATATGTCATGGATTATGCAAGCCATTCATGTGAAGTGATGAGCTTGGAAGTTAGGGTAGATAATGTAATTGCGCAACATGTTTATACTAATTTGGGTTTTCAATATGGAGGTAAACGTAAAAATTATTATGGAGAAGGCGAGGATGCAATGGTAATGTGGGTGAACTTAAATGAATAAAGAAACATTAATATTAGCAATAGAAACGAGTTGTGATGAAACAAGTGTAAGTGTCATTAAAAATGGAAATTCAATTTTATCTAATATTGTATTAAGTCAAATTGAGAGTCATAAGCGTTTCGGTGGTGTTGTACCTGAAGTTGCAAGTCGACATCACGTTGAAGGGATTACGACAACGATTGATGAAGCATTAACAACTGCAAATATATCAATGAATGATATTGATGCAATAGCAGTGACTCAAGGACCAGGATTAATTGGTGCACTACTTATCGGTATTAATGCAGCGAAAGCACTAGCTTTTGCTTATGACAAGCCACTTATTCCTGTACACCATATTGCTGGTCACATTTATGCTAATCATTTAGAAGAAACATTAACATTTCCTTTAATTGCGCTAATTGTGTCAGGGGGCCATACTGAATTAGTATATATGAAATCTCATATGCATTTCGAAGTAATTGGTGAGACAAGAGATGATGCAGTGGGAGAGGCGTATGATAAAGTCGCTCGAACAATTGATTTACCATACCCTGGAGGGCCACAAATTGATAAATTAGCTCAATATGGTAAAGATACTTATGATTTTCCTAGAGTGTGGTTAGAAAAGGAAAGTTATGATTTTAGTTTTAGTGGATTGAAAAGTTCTGTTATAAATAAACTGCATAATTTGCGACAAAAGAATGAAGAAGTTGTAAAAGAAGATGTAGCAACTAGTTTTCAAAATAGTGTTGTAGACGTGTTAAGTACCAAAGCGATTAATGCATGTAAAGCCTATAAAGTTAACAGACTTATTATTGCTGGAGGTGTTGCAAGTAATAAAGGACTGCGACATCGTTTACAACAATTATGTGAAGATAATAATATTCATTTATCCATTCCAAGTCCTAAATTATGTACTGATAATGCAGCAATGATTGGTGCTGCAGCATATTACTATTATAAGTCAGGAATTACAGCTAAGTTAGATTTGAATGGCGAAAATAATATGGATATAGAAGAAGCTACTATAGACGTTTAAATTTATATTATTTATTTAATCGAATTAATTATTTCAATAATCATAAAGAACCTCTTTTAACGTAAGGATTAAGATCCACTGTTAACAGGAGGTTTTTTATTGAGATAAAAATAATTCAAAAGGTCAATAGGGAACGTTTGTACTTATCAACATTAAGTGCATAAGTTGTGGATAAACCGTTCTTAACAATGTGGATAGTTGATAATATCGTATTTTAGCTGTTTATAACTTTTGTTGAAATTTGTATAAAAAATTAGCTAGAAAGTTAATTAATACTTTCTAGCTAATAGTAAAATGATGAGTTTTTAGATGTTTTCTTGTAAATTTTCCCATTCCAACATAACCTGTTCTAACTTCTGTTCGGTTTCAAGTTTCTGATTCGCTAATGATGAGGCTTTATCAGGATTATTGAACACGTCAGGCTGAGTGAGTTGTTCATCAATGCGTGCTATTTCATTCTCAAATGTTTCAATTTTGGCTTCACAGTTCTCAATGAGTCGTTCTAATTTTCGTTGCTCACGACGTTGTTGCTTTTGAGAATCATAAGTATTTATATTTTCATTAGCTTCATTTTGTTTTGAAGTATCCTCTTTACTTAAATCATTTCGTTCATTTTTAAAAGCTTCAAGTGCTGCTGCTTCTTCTGTTTTCTCGATGTAATATTGATAATCTCCCAAATACATTTGGCCACCGTCATTATTTAAGTCGAATACTTTATTTGCTAATTGATTAATAAAGTAACGATCGTGTGACACAAAAAGAATAGTTCCTTCAAAATCTTTTAGCGCTTGTTCTAACATCTCTTTAGAATCTATATCAAGATGGTTTGTTGGTTCATCAAGGATTAATACATTATCTCTTTGAAGCATAAGTAGTGCTAATTGCAAACGAGCTTTTTCTCCACCAGATAAATCATTGATGACTTTTTTTACATCATCTTGCACGAATAAGAAACGTCCGAGTATAGCACGAATATCTTTTTCATTCATTGTTGGATATTGATCCCAAACATAGTCGATAATTGTTTTATTAGATTTAAATTCAGCTTGCTTTTGATCATAATAACCAATTTGAAGATTTGCACCAAAGGTAATTTCACCTTCTAATTGCTTTTGAAGTCGAGCGATGGTCTTGATCAGAGTAGTTTTACCTACGCCATTTGGGCCAATAATAGCAATATGATCCCCCTTACTTACTTCAATATTAATAGGAGATGTTATAGGCGAATCATAACCAATTTTCAGATTACGAATATGCATAACGTCATTACCTGTATTACGATTAAAGCCAAATTGAATGTTAGCACTTCTTGCGTCCAACATAGGTTTGTCAATACGTTCCATTTTTTCTAGTGTTTTTCGACGGCTTTTTGCCATTCCACTAGTTGAAGCACGTGTTATATTTTTCTCTACAAATGTTTCTAATCGTTTAATTTCATCTTGCTGACGTTCATATTCTTGCATTCTGCTTTCGTAATATTTATGACGTTGCTCAATAAATTGTTCATAATTTCCGACGTAACGTTTAACATTGCCAAGTGCAACATCATATATTTGAGTGACGATTTTATCTAGGAAATATCTATCGTGACTAATAATAACAATGGCACCTTTGAAATATTTTAAATAATCCTCTAACCACTTCGTCGTTTCTAAATCTAAATGGTTTGTAGGTTCGTCTAGTAGTAATAAATCTGGCTCATTCAATAGCATTTGGGCTAAGGATAATCGCGTTTTTTGACCACCACTGAAATCGTTGATAGGTTTATCGAAATCATCTTCATTGAAATTTAAACCATGTAGAACAGTTTTGATTTTACTCTCATACTGATAACCATCAAGTTGTTCGAATTGATTAGTTAAAGATTCATAGCGTTCCATATGTTGTTGATATTCTTCGGAATCATAGTTAGATGCTTGATCAGCTAGCCAGTTCGTTTCTTCTTTAATTAGAAGTTCCATTTTTTTTAAATGTTCAAACGGTTTTGACATTTCTTCGAAGACTGAAGCGGATGAATTAAGTGTCATTTGCTGTGTTAAATAACCCATACGTAAATTTTTGATTTTTGATATATGACCGCTATCATAGTCTTCAACACCGGCAATGATTTTCATTAAAGTCGATTTACCGGCACCGTTTCTGCCTACGACACCAATTCGTTCGCCTGTTTTTACTTCGAAATTCACACGCGTAAAAATATCTTCGCCATCAAATGATTTCGAAATATCGTTTAATTGCAAGAGTATCATTCAGGTTTCACCTTTCTATTTATAAGTTTATTACTCGAAATTAGATTGTATATTACTCTATATTTTACCGTATAACTTAGTTTCTTGAAACTAAGTTATTTATTTTTAAAATATGTTAAGGTATAATATTCCAGTATTCATAATAGGACATAATGACATTTTTAAATTTAAAACGTATAGCACTCAAAATAGTTTGGATACATAGATTATAAAATTCAAACATAAAGGAGGGATATTTTAAATGGCTCATAATAAATCTAAAATTCCACGGGCAACTTTGAAGCGATTACCTTTATATTACAGATTCGTTAACACACTCAAGTCTAAAGGCATTGATAGGGTTAATTCTAAGGCTATTAGTGAGGCACTTAATATCGAATCAGCAACCATCCGAAGAGATTTCTCTTACTTTGGAGAATTAGGCAAAAAAGGTTACGGTTACAATATAGATAGTCTATTAGAATTCTTTAAAACAGCACTAAGTGATAGTGATAATATATACATAGCTTTAGTAGGTGTTGGTAATTTAGGTCGAGCACTTTTGACATATAACTTTTCAATTCATGATGAAATGACAATAACTGAGGCTTTTGATATAGATGAACAGATTGTCGGAACAGAGATTGGTGATGTATCTGTGCATCATATGAACGATTTAAAAAAAGTACTCAATGCTCAAAAAATAAATGTTGTAATATTAACTACACCAGAAGAAGCGGCACAACAGGTTGCGAATCAATTAGTTGAAGCTAATATTCAAGGTATACTAAATTTCACACCAGCTAGAATAGAAGTACCTAATACCGTACAAGTGCATCATATTGACTTGGGCATAGAATTGCAATCATTGCTATTCTTTATGAAAAACTATTCTAATTAAATTTTTATATTTATATTCTTACATCCTTCTTTATAAGAGGGATGTTTTTTAATTTACGTTTAAAATTCATTAATTTCATTTAGTATTGAAAACATCATATTATTAAAAATCAAAAGCGTTTAATTTTAAGATGTTGCCAAATTTAGTACAATTGATTATAATACCTTAGTAAAATAATCGGGAAAGGATGAAATGATAGTGATATGGATGATTATTAGTGGTCTTATAGTAGGTATATTATTAGGGGTTGTGATGCAACGTACACGCTTCTGTTTAGCTGGTGGCTTCAGAGATATGTACGTTCAAAAAAATAATAAAATGTTTTATGCCTTATTAGTTGCTATTACAGTCCAAAGTATTGGACTACTTATTTTAACCGGATTAAATGTTATATCTATCCCAGATAGTACATTTCCAATTATAGGTACAATTATTGGTGGTTTTATATTTGGAATCGGTATTGTATTAGCAGGAGGATGTGCTACAGGTACATGGTATCGAGCTGGTGAAGGTTTGATTGGCAGTTGGATAGCGCTCGTACTATATGCTGTAACTGCCGCTATTACTAAAACTGGTATTTTACTTCCAGTAATGACATGGATTAATAAACCTACAAACATTAATGCAAATATGTCTCAGACTACCGGTATTCCTATGTGGGTGTTTACGTTAGTATTAACAATTATAACTATCATTTTTGTAACTAAAACATTACGTAAACCAAAACCCAAATTTGCAGTTCCAAAGCTTAAACAAAAGTATAGTGGCTTGAGACACTATTTATTTGAAAAACGATACCATCCATTTGTGGCTGGTATTGCAGTAGGGTTAATTGCTTTGATAGCTTGGCCAATGAGTATTTCTACTGGAAGAGATTACGGCTTAGGCATTACTACACCTTCAGCAAACTTAATTACCTTTTTAATTACAGGTGATACTAAGCTAATTGATTGGGGAGTATTATTGATTTTAGGTATATTCTTAGGTTCTTATATTGCTGCTAAAGGATCACGTGAATTTAAATGGCGATTACCTGATAAGAAGACCATTCGCAATAGTGCTATTGGTGGTATTTGTATGGGATTTGGTGCTTCAGTAGCTGGAGGATGTTCAATTGGAAATGGTTTAGTAGAAACTGCTATCATGTCTTGGAAAGGATGGATAGCACTTGGTTCTATGATTTTAGGTGTATGGTTTATGAGTTACTTTATATTTATTAGACCAATGAAAAAATTAGAAAAACAAACATCTAAGTCTCAAGCAACAACAGCGACAAAACAAGTACAAACGACTTAATTAATTTGGAGGTAATACAATGTTATATGAATTAGGTACTGTAGGTATGGTTTGTCCATTCCCATTAATAGAAGCGCAAAAGAAAATGCAAACACTAGATAGTGGTGATGAACTTAAAATTGATTTTGATTGTACACAAGCAACAGAAGCTATTCCTAATTGGGCAGCCGAGCAAGGTTATCCAGTTACGAATTATGAACAATTAGACGATGCTTCATGGACAATTACAATTCAGAAAGCTTAAAACAAAATAAGCATGTAAAGCGTCTGTGTTATATTATGTAACATATTGTGTCATTTTATCTTACGTATTTTTGCTATTTCAATTTAGTATCATTATGATATTTTTAAAGGAAGTGGTAATTATGAAGATGGATGACACAATTTTTTTATTTCTTTGCACTTTACTTGTATGGATTATGACACCAGGTCTTAGCTTATTTTACGGTGGTCTAGTTCAATCAAAGAATGTTTTGAATACAGTAATGCAAAGTATGGCAGCAATGATTATCGTGACTTTCACATGGGTTGCATTAGGATTTTCATTAAGCTTTGGAACTGGAAATGCTTTGATAGGGAATTTTGATTTAATTGGGTTACAGCATGTTGGCTTTGCAGTTAATGATCAATTAAGTCCGCATATTCCATTTGCATTATTTATGCTATTCCAAATGATGTTTTGTACAATTGCAGTTTCAATCCTTTCAGGTTCAATCGCTGAACGTATGAAATTCTTTCCATTTATTATCTTTATCTTTTTATGGGTGATTTTAATATATAGTCCAGTTGCGCATTGGGTGTGGGGCCGAGGTTGGATTCAACAACTTGGTGCTCTTGATTATGCAGGTGGTACAGTTGTACATATCACATCTGGACTCTCAGGACTAATTTTGGCTATTATGATAGGTAATGGTAAAAAAATTGAAAAAATACAGCCACATAATCTTTTAATCACTTTAATTGGCGGTATTTTAGTATGGGTAGGTTGGTATGGCTTTAACACAGGTAGTGCATATACTTTAAATGATGTCGCATTAACATCATTTGTAAATACGATTATTGCTGCAAGTGGTGGCGCTCTTAGCTGGTTAGTAGTTGGGTACTGTATTACTAAGAAATTAAGTTTACTTGGGTTGTTATCAGGCGTGTTGGCAGGGTTAGTCGCTATTACACCGGCAGCAGGCTATGTTAGTTATTTCAGTGCTTATATTATTTCAATTACAGGTGGAATCGTTTGTTACCTTGTTATTAATGTAATTAAAGTGAAATATAAATATAATGATACACTTGATGCATTTGGTATTCATGGAGCTGGAGGAATTGTTGGTGCTATTCTTACCGGTGTTTTTCAATCACACTATGTTAATAATGATGTATCAAATGGTTTAATCTATACAGGAGATGTACACTCAATCTTAATTCAAATACTAGCTGTTGTCGTGGTATTGTGTTATACCATTGTTTTAACATGGATTATAGGAAAAATTTTACAGAAAATAATGCCTATCGCTACTACTGAAGAAGAAGATAAAGCAGGTTTAGATCAACTTGTTCATGGTGAGAAAGCCTATTTTTATGGAGAACTAAACAAATTAAATAAGAGATATTGATAATATTATTAGGATAATACATATTAAAAAAGTTACTTTGAGAGATTATTCCTATGATAAAATAATCTTTAAATGAAAATTAATTTAGGTGATTAATCTAATGAAAAATATATCAGATATCGCAAAATTAGCGGAAGTATCTAAAAGCACGGTCTCCCGCTTTTTAAATGGTGGCTCAGTAAGCCATCAAACTAAAGAAAAATTAAGTCGAATTATTGAAGAACATGATTATCAGCCGAATCAGTTTGCTCAAAGTTTAAGAGCTAAACATACGAATCTTATTGGTGCTATCATTCCAAGGATGAATTCACATGCGGTTGATGAAACTGTGAAAGGAATTGTATCTGTATGCCATCAACATCAATATCAATTATTACTTAACTATACTGGTTTAGATATACGTGCTGAAATAGGGGCATTGGAGACATTTTCAAGAAGTAAAGTGGATGGCATTATATTAATGGCTACTACTTTGACTGATGAACACTTGGAAGTAATTGAAAAATTAAATGTACCGGTAATTCTGGTTGGACAATCCTATCCCAATTTACATAGTATAATTCATGATGATTATCAAGCTGGTTTTATAGTAGGGGAACAGATAGGGCGTAAAAAGCATAAAAACGTTGTATTCTTTGGTGTAAGTGAGGAGGACGTTGCTGTAGGCATCAAACGTAAACAAGGTATTATTGATGGTTTGAAAAAATACGATGTTTATCCTGAAATTTATTTAACTTCTTTTAGATATGAAGAGGCAAAAAATGATGTTTCTAAGAAGTTAAAAAATGCTAGAGGTATCGATGCGTTAATTGGAGCAACAGATCCTATTGCATTAGCAATTCATAAATTTTATTCTCAACAAAACAATGCTACTGGAAATTATCATATTTTTGGATTTGGGGGAGACCCAATGACACAACTTGTTACACCCGCTATTACGACAGTTAAATTCAATTATTTTAAAGCTGGCACATATGCTATGAACCAATTGAATGAATTAATTTTTTCTAAAAATGCAGTATCTAAAACTGTCATTCCTGTTGAAATAGAGGATTTTTAAAAATATTTAAAACTATGGAACCGATACCATAATCAATGATAAAATTATATTAACTTTAGATTTAAATTATTTTGGAGGAATAATATGGCTGAATGGTCAAGAGAAGAACGTTATCGTCGTATTGAAGACGTTGATAAAAAGTACTTAGAAAATCTCAAGCAACAAGTTAAAGCGTCAAGATTTCGTCAAATATTTCATATTCAACCTGAAACTGGTTTGCTAAATGATCCTAATGGATTAATTTATCATAACGGCAAATATTATGTTTCACATCAATGGTTCCCATTAGGAGCAGTGCATGGATTGAAATATTGGTTTAATTATACTAGTGATGATTTAGTAGCATTTGAACCACAAGATACCTTAATCAAACCCGATACATATTATGATAGCCATGGTGTTTACAGTGGTAGTGCTTTTGATCATAATGGAGATTTATATTACATGTATACAGGCAATCATCGTGATGAACAATGGAATCGATATGCTAGTCAGATGATTGCTAAAGTTCAAAGTAATGGAGAGATTACTAAATTTGATGAACCCGTAATTCCTTCACAACCTGAAGGGTATACAAGTCATTTTAGAGATCCTAAAGTTTTTGAATTAAATAATGAATATTATGCGATTATAGGTGCTCAAACAAACGAGGAACTTGGTTGCTGCTTAATTTATAAAACGAATGATAAGCAACTAAATCAATGGTCATATTGTGGAGAAATTGATACTAAATTAAAAAACTTTGGTTATATGTGGGAATGTCCCGATTATTTTAAATTAGATTCTAAGGATATCTTACTGTTCAGCCCTCAGGGAATAGAACCACAAGGGGATCAGTTTAGAAATATATATCAATCAGGCTATTTAATTGGGGATTTAAATTTTGATTCATTATCCTTTGATCATAGTGAATTTGTAGAACTGGATAATGGTTTTGATTTTTACGCACCCCAAACTTTTTTAGATGAAAATGGCAATCGAGTTTTAATAGGTTGGATGGGCTTGCCAGAAATAAATTATCCTACTGATGAAGAAGGATGGGCACATTGTTTAACGATACCTAGAGTACTAACAATAGAGAATAATCAATTACGACAACGCCCGTTTAAAGGTCTTGAACGATTACGTAAAAATAAAGAAACGGCATTAGGTTATGCAAATAAATTTAACCGAAAATTACATCCATATGAAGGCAAACAATATGAACTAATTATTGATATTATCGAAAATGACGCTTCAAAAATTTATTTTGAATTACGGACCTCAAAACAAAATAACACCAAAATTATCTACAATACAAGGGAACAAAAAATTACATTAGATCGCTCAGAAAGTGGATTATTGCCTGAAAATGTTCAAGATTTAACGAGAAGTACGATATTGGATTCTCCTCTCACACGTTTGCAAATATTTGTTGATACATCTAGTATTGAAATATTCTGTAATGATGGGGAACGTGTTTTAACATCAAGAATATTTCCAGATGAAAATGCTACAGGTATAGAAACTTCAACGGAGACTGGACAAGTATATTTAAAATTCACTAAATATGAACTTAAGGATGAGTAAAAAATGAGAAAGTTATATGGGATAGGTGAAGCATTAATAGATTTTATTCCAAATGTTAAGAACTCTGAACTTAAAGATGTTGAACAGTTTAGTAGACAGGTTGGAGGTGCACCAGCTAATGTTGTGAGTGTAGCTCGAAAAATGGGTGCCTCCACTGAAATGGTCACTCAATTAGGTAATGATGCATTTGGAGACATTATCGTAGAAACTTTAAAAGATATTGGTGTAGGTACTCAATTTATAAAGCGAACAGATCAAGCTAATACTGCACTAGCATTTGTGAGTTTAAAAGAAGATGGACAAAGAGATTTTTCATTTTATCGTAAACCCTCAGCTGATATGCTTTATAAAGCTGAATATCTAAATGAAATTACAATCAAGCCAAACGATGTATTACATTTCTGTTCTGTTGATTTAGTTGAAAGTAATATGAAAGAAGCTCACAAATCTATGGTAAATAAATTTAAGTCAGCAAATGCAACCATTGTTTTTGATCCTAATGTTCGTTTACCTCTTTGGCAAAATGCTGAAGCATGTAAAGAAGCAATTCATGAATTTTTACCGAAAGCTAATGTGATTAAAATTTCAGATGAAGAGCTAGAATTTATAACTGGTGAAGCGGATGAAGATAAAGCTATTCAATCATTATTTGAGGGTTCTGTAGAAGCAGTTATTTATACTCAAGGTGCTGCAGGTGCAAGTATCATTTTAAAAGATGGGACTAAGATACATCATGGAGGATTTAAAGTAAAAGCAATTGATACAACTGGCGCAGGGGATGCCTTTATAGGAGCTGCAATAAGTAGAATGCTATTGAGTGACGAATTAAATATTACTAAGTTGCTAAAAGAAGAAGGACAGGACATTCTCAGATTTAGCAACATGGTGGCCGCAAAGGTTACAACTAAATACGGTGCAATAGAGAGTATTCCTACAATTGAAGATGTTACAACTGAATTAAATAAATGATAAAAAGTGCCAGTAAATGATTTTATTAGTTCATTTACTGGCTTTTTTATACGTGATATTCTCAATTATTTTTACTTCTGTGATGAAATTTATATTTAAAAAGTTTGATAGACATAACTATATTTTTTTAACATTACGAACCGAAGCAAAACAGTGCTCACCGTTTTTAAAATTGACAATACGTTCTTTTGAATCTATGGATTCAATATTATGTCTGTTAACAACGAAGCTGTTGTGACATCTAAAGAACCGCTCATCAAGTTGTGCAAGTTCTTTTAAATTGCCATAGAACTCAATTTGACGATTATCTAAATGTGCGATTAATCGATGTGATTTTGTAGATGATTCGAAAAACATTACGTCATCATATTGAACATAAATTGAATTACTTCCTCGTTTCAATTCAATCGTTTCAACAGTACTTTCTTTAGATAATAATTTTAAGCGAGTGTGTGCAGTTTCTAAGCAATCAATAATTCTGGACTGTAATTGGCTTGGATCATCTTTAAAGATAAAATCCATTGCTGACACTTTGTAAACAAAGGTTAGGTACGTTAACTCACTATGACTTGTAACGAATATGATATTTCCAATAGGGTCATACTTACGAATTTCAGTACCTAATTTAATACCGTTGATATCAGCCTCTAATTGAATATCTAGAAAGTAACATCCGACATCATTCATCTCTTTAGATTTTTCAATGACTTCATAAGGATCGTCTGTTGCAAGCGCAATCTCCATAGGTTTTTCTTCAATCATAATGTAATTATTAATAATTGAAACCATATTTTCACGTTGTTTTACATCATCTTCACAAATGAATATTTTCATGATTACACATCCTTATGACTAATTGTTAATGATTTCTACTTTTTGTATAAAGTAGCCATTCTCTATTGTGGTATCTAGTAATACATTTTCAGTAGAATCAGTAATTTCTTTCAGAGTACTTAATCCTAGACCTCTATTTTCTCCTTTTGTTGAAAAGCGTTCTTGAAATAGTTCGTGAATACGTGGCATATCTTCTTTACATTTATTCATAACAATAAACATGACGGAAGAGTCTGTATTAATAAAAGCGATACGTATTAATGCATCTTCAAGCGTTTCAGATGCTTCTATTGCGTTATCAGTAATAATTCCAATGATACGACTAAGATCAATCGTGTTCATTTCTATATGTTCTACTAACTCTGGTACTTCTATGCTAATTGGAATGTTTTTTTCTTGAGCTTGTAAAATTTTAGTGGTAACTAAGCCTTTAATCGCACGTACTTTTAAATTCTCAGTTCCATTAATTTTAATAGACTTCATTTGAAGATTATCTTTCATAGGTACGATATTTTCATTAAAATATTGTCTTAATCCAGGCATATCATCTTCACGAATATATTCAGACATTGTAGTTAAGATGTTCACATAATCATGTCTAAACTTACGCATTTCATTGTTAATTGACTCAATTTGTAACGTATATTCGTAATATGTTTCAATCTCTTCCATGTTACGTTTATAACGAAGTTCTTTAATCATATAGTTAGATATGAAAATAATTAGAACAGTAAAGAAAAGAATAATTCCAATGAAAATTAAACCGTACATTTTTAAGGATGAATTATTTATATTAGGTATTTGAGAATAAACATACAAGATAATAAAAGATAAAACTAATACTAATGAAATTATAGTTAAATAAGTTTTGTTTATAGATAAATAAGATTGCATTAGTTTTTTTAATAAAATTTGAACTGAAAAGGCCAAAACTAATGAAATAGCAAAAAATATAACTATGTATGAAAAGGAAATTATTACGTAATTTTGAGTGTGCTTTTCAACTAAAACCACGAATAAAAAACCTAAAAAATTACTGAAAAACATAAGAATAGCGCTACTTAATACAGCAATCAATGAATACAGCTTAACCTTAGTATATAAGATTAAGCCACAACCAATTAATAAATATAAAATTGATATACTGCCCAAGTAAATAAATAAAAAGGCTGAAGGGATTATAACCACTAAAATGGCTAAATAATCCCTTTTAGTATAACTTATGTCTAAAATAATTTTAGCGATTAAAAATAAGAGAAACCCTTGAAAAAAAGCCAATGGAACGTTTGATAATACATCCATACTTCTCTCACACTTTCTAACATTTATTATCTATTTAAGTTAGTTAACTCTTCAGGAACTTCTGGCTCATCAAAGTACGTAGCACATGGAGTATAAGAAGCTAATGTACCTACAGATTCTAATAAAAATGAGAAAAATTTAATAAACAAATCGAATAATACTGTCATAGTTAATAATCCTCCCTAGGAAAAAAGATTGGTAATAATGTAATGCTCTCAAGTGTAATTCCTAATAAAATTAATTGCTTAAACGGTTCTGGTGCTAAAAATGAAATTATTAATAAAACCATTGTTATGATGACTGATAATAACTTCTTTTTCATTTTTAAGTGACTAGGAATTGGTTGTTTCTTAGTTGCTGAAGGGGCATAGTAAATAATTAAAACAGTCCCAATTGCAACTACAGAATACATAATACCCAGATTCACTTGAAAATATACTAGCAACCAGGGTAATCCTACAAATAAAGCTAAATTTTGAACATGACATAGCAATGGTGATTTTGCATGTGCCCCGTGTGCATAACGTCTAACTAAAAAATAACTTACATGTGTAAATAAAGTGTATAGAAATGTATGGAAGATAAGTGCAACACCATATGTCACAATTGTTTTTGATAGATTGCTTACAACAACTTGTAATCCCAATCTTACTTTCAAAAATTGAATATGATCAAGATTATTTTTGCGTTGCAAATATAATGCGAATTGCTCAATCTTATTATCAATTGCTTTCAATGGTGTGCCACTCTCCTTATATCAATTATACAATTTAGTGCAATTGGTCTGGGTACTTATGCTTAACTGTTCAAAATAAATACTTAACTGTTATATTGAAATTACAAGTAATATTTTAACATATAAAATATTACAGTTATGTATAAAAAAATGCGATTTAAGAAATAATTAATTATTTATTCATAGGTTGTGTTTAAATAGACTCATATCACTTACAAGTGATAAAAACTTAATAATCTTAGTCTTTAAATTTAATAGTTATTGTTTGGTAATTGAGTTAAATAATTTTGTTTGTAGTTGCGAAATTATTGACACCTTTACCATATGTTGTAAGTGTTATTAATGGTTATGAAACCATTGCAATAGTAGTAATGTCCCATTAATCATTATTACTAAAGTGACTTCTTGTTTATATGAAGTTTCTTACTTGGTTTTCTTCGTGTAGTTAAACGAGTTCATTAATAAGCCATCCCAACTTATTAATGAACTAAGTAAAGTTACTGAAGTTTAAACTCAGTGGAAAGTGTTTAACTTAGCTATTGTAAGATATAGAAGTTAAATATTTTCAGGATGTAAGCTATCGTAAAATTTTCATAATTAATAACATCCCCAAAAGATTGAAATAACTGTAAAAACATTCCCTTAATATGAAAGTCGCGAGTTCCTCCCAAGCTCGTGACTTTTTTTGTAAAAAAAACTGTATCCATTTAATTGGATACAGATTAGTAACTATTTATATAGATTTGGTTTTAAATTTTTGAATACAGGAATATTCTCACGTTGAACATCAACTTCATTTAAATCAATATTAAATGCGATTGTGTCCTCATCCTGGCCTAATTCAGCTAATATATCACCATTTGGATTGATAATCATTGAATGACCAGCGTAATCAGTATTACTGTCATTTCCAGTTCCGTTACAAGCAACAACAAACATGTCATTTTCAATTGCACGTGCTTGAAGTAAGACTCTCCAGTGATTCAATCTAGGTGTTGGCCATTGAGCTACAAAAAAAGCTATCTGTGCACCATTACGAGCGGGATATCTTAATAACTCTGGAAATCTTAAATCATAACAAATAATTTGTGTAGCTTGAGTACCTGAAGATAGAGGAAATGGTTCTGGTACTGTTTTGCCATCTTCTAAATATGTCGGCTCATCTAGCATAGGGACTAAGTGAACTTTATCGTACTTATTTATTCTATGTCCGTTTTTAGAAACGGTAAATGCAGTATTATAAACTTTGCCATTTCTAATATTTGATACAGATCCAGCTACAATATCGACGTTATATTGTTTAGCTAAGGATTGGATAAAGGGAAAGCTTCTGCTAAGTTCTCTATCTGCTTTCTCATTTAATTCATCCAATGCATATCCGTTATTCCACATTTCAGGAAGAACAACAACCTCTGTATCTTCCTCCAATTTATTTTCGAACCAATTTATTATTTTATTTTCATTTTTTTCTACATTGCCGTATGATACATAAAATTGAAATAATTGTATTTTCATTTAAAAATCTCCTCATCCCATGATTATCTCTAATTTACTAAAATAGAATAAGAAAATCAAAATTTGAAAGTGATGATTAAAATGCTTTATTTTTGAAAATAAATATAAAAAGGACTCAATTTCAACATAGAAATGAATCATAGAGAAACTGAGTCTTGAATTGTTAATCTAATCGATATCAATGAATGTAGATTATTTTTTAATTATTAATCTATTGTTAGTTGGTTGTATTTCTTTTTCACCAGCTTTTTCACGGATGTCACCAAATGGCATTTGAGCAACAAGTTTCCATGAAGCAGGGATGTCAAATTCTTGTGTAGTGATTTGATCTACTAAAGGATTGTAATGTTGTAATGAAGCGCCAATTCCTTTTGAACTTAATGCAGTCCAAATTGCAAATTGATGCATTGCGTTTGTTTGAACTGACCAATTAGCAAAGTTATCAGCATAATTTGGCATTTGTTCTTGTAAACCTTTAATCACATCTTCGTCTTCGAAATAAAGAATTGTGCCATATGCATGTTTAAATCCGTCGATACGTTGTTCAGTTGGAGTGAAATCACGGTCAGGTCCCATCACATCTTTTAATACTATTTTAGTATTGTCCCAAAATTTGTGATGTTGATCATTTAATAACAAAACGATTCTAGTAGATTGAGAATTAAAAGCAGAAGGAGTGTATTTAATAATATGTTCTATCATATCTTCTAGTTCTTTATCACTGATTGAAATTGTTGTTTCAGTGCTATAGATAGTACGTCTATCTTCGATTTCTTGTAAAAATGGTTTTGTTTTTGATTTGCTAAATAAGCCCATGTTAAATCTTCTTTGTTTATATAAGTTATATCTCTAGTATAAATATTATACTTAAATATGTAAAATGTTTTTAACAAAAAATGTCAAAAATATTAATATTTTTTATCATTAACCTTATTTCAATGCATTATATGTAAATATTCTTTATACTGTAAGTGTTATAAAACAAGGAGGTGGAAGATTGATGAAAAAGAAAATAGCTCATACAGGTCTCATTTTAGCTCTAGGCACATCTATGCTAGGAAATGAGAACGTCGTAAAAGCTGTAGAAAATAATCAACAGGCTACGAATGAAGTTAATAGTAGTAAGGTTAGTTCAGACACGGATACCCAAGAACGTCAAAATAGTAGTAATAACATCAATGAAAATCATCAATCTGATACCCAAGATTCAACTCAATTAGAAAAAAATAATAATCAAAATAGCGGTGAAAGCGATACATCATCAAATAACGAGAATGATGCTAATCAAAATAGTGATAATACTGTGGATCAAAGTAACGCATCTGATAATAGTAACTCAGGCAGTAATACTGATTTAAATAATGGTGATGACACAAATAATTCTGGAGACAATGATACAATCAATCCGAATGATGGAGAGCAACCAGGAGATAATGATTCATC
>NZ_KV840148.1:3116-13468 GCF_001839115.1 Staphylococcus sp. HMSC62B09 | reverse complement strand
CAGGAGATAATGATTCATCAAGCAATCCAGATGACGGAAAGCAGCCAGGAGATAATGATTCAGGCAACCCGGATGACGGAGAACAACCAGGAGATAATGATTCAGGTAAACCAGACAATGGAAACAATCCAGGGAATAATGACTCAGGCGAGCAAGATGATGGAGGAAATAAACCAGGAGACAGTGGCAATCATCAGCAACCACCTAAACATGATGGGAATTCTGGTTCAAATCAAGGTGATAATCATTCAAATTCTGGATCAAATAATGGTTCGCAAAATCCTTCCAATAGCAATTCAAATAATAATAGTAACTACCCTGGCAATCATTCAGGACACTCAAGTATCAATGATACAGTAAAACCTAATAAACCCGTTTTTAATAATAATGGTTCAACAAACGGAAACCAATCAACTGGTTCTAACCGTCATAACAACACTGTATCTGATTCAATAATCCATCAAATTTTCCCACATAAGAATAATGGCAACTCGACATCTCATTCTAACAGAAATCAAAATCAATCAATTATGAGTGGGTCTAATACTAACCAATGGCACTATGGCGATAACTTACAACAAAATCATCGACAAAGTCATATTGAAACTTATTCAAATAATGACAATATGCAAAGTGAAGTTCCGGTTTATAGCAAGTCAATGCTATTAAATAGATTAAATAGTTTAGCAACTGGTTCATATAAATACAATCCATATATTATAAATCAGGTAAACCGGTTGGGGAATAATAATGAGTATATCTCGAATCAAGATTTTTACAGGCTTTTCCGAAAACAATCATTTAATAATGAATACTTAGATTATTTACAAAAAGGTTCTAATTATTTCAGATTTGAATATTTTAACCCTTTGAATTCGAAAAAGTATTATAAAAATTTAGATGAGCAAGTATTGGCACTTATAACTGGGGAAATTGGATCTATGCCTGAATTGAAAAAGCCAAGTGATAGAGATAAAAAAGAAGATGCAGATATACAGAGCCATGATGATGATAAAATTATAGAAACCAATGAAAAAAGTAAAGAAGCGGAAAATAAAAACAAATATAAAAACATAAATATTGCTTTAATTACATCTATAATTATGATTTTCGTAGGTGTTACAGGTAGGTTTATTTATAGGAAAATTAAAAACTAAAATAGAAAACGCATCTATTATTGTCATTTAAAATGATGAGATTAATAGATGCGTTCATTTATTAAAATAGAAAATGAATTATAAAATTACTTTGTTCTTGTAAATGTTTAACTGTGTCACCAAAGAAAAATTGGACTGCCACTACAAAACCATTTTGTAACATATGAATGATAATTGGAACCGCAATACGTCTAGTTAAAACATAAGCAAGAGAGAATAACATACCCATACCAAAATATATGAAGAAAAATTTAACATCGTTATGTGCTATCGCAAATAAAATTGAACTTACTATTGAAGCGATTAAGAACGCAACAATTCGATTTCCTTTAATTTTATTATAGATTTCACCAAATATAACTTTTCTAAATATGTATTCCTCTAGAATTGGGCCAACTATTGAAATTAATAATATGAAAACTGGAAGCTGTTTTGCAATTGCCATAATTCTCTCAGTATTTGGACTTTGCTGTGGTTGTCCAACTAACCACATAGTGATTAGACTAGCTACCATTTGATAAATCATCACGACAACAAATCCTAATAAAGCCCAAGGTAAAATGTAGCGTTTAGGTTCTTTATAACCTCGCTCCAGTGTTGTTGGATTTTTGATAATACTATTTAACCAAATTATTAATAATGCTGCTATTACAAATAAAATAACTTGAGTGTATACGCCCGCTTTAGCTAGTTCCATCCCTTTTAAATCTTTAAAGAAAGGTAATTGCTGTGCAAGTAAGGGTAAAAACTGTGCTAATCCATAAATAACAATGGTAAGAAATGCTACCCAAATTCTCCTCATACTATTCCTCCAAAAAAATTAATCAACATTAGTTAGTTTATCGCAAAATTGTGAGTTATACAAAATATAGATAACCTTTCGCTTGAAAAATTGACCAAATTTGATTAATATAAAATATAGATTAGCACTCATTATATTTAAGTGCTAAAAAGGAACCTGTTAAGGAGGAACGATCATGCTTAAACCATTAGGAAATCGTGTGATTATTGAACGCAAAGAACAAGAACAAACAACTAAAAGTGGCATTGTACTTACTGACAGTGCAAAAGAAAAGTCTAACGAAGGTATAGTAGTAGCTGTTGGAACTGGACGAATTTTAGACAATGGTGAAAAGGTTGCTCCAGAGGTTAAAGAAGGAGATCGAGTAGTATTCCAAGAATACGCTGGCTCAGAAGTTAAACGTGGAGATGAAACATACTTAATTTTAAATGTTGAAGATTTACTTGCAATAATTGAAGGCTAAAATTTATAAATAATAATTAATAAGTAATAATAAACTATTTTAAACAATGGAGGTATAATCAATGGCTAAAGACCTTAAATTTTCTGAAGATGCAAGACAAGCTATGTTACGTGGTGTCGATAAATTAGCTAACGCCGTTAAAGTTACAATCGGACCTAAAGGACGTAACGTTGTATTAGATAAAGAATATGTAGCACCATTAATTACAAATGATGGTGTCACAATTGCTAAAGAGATTGAATTAGAAGATCCTTATGAAAATATGGGAGCTAAATTAGTTCAAGAAGTTGCTAATAAAACAAACGAAATTGCTGGTGATGGTACAACAACTGCAACTGTATTAGCACAAGCAATGATTCAAGAAGGATTAAAGAATGTAACAAGTGGTGCTAACCCAGTAGGATTACGTGAGGGTATTGATAAAGCAGTAAGAGTAGCTGTTCAAGCTCTACACGATATTTCTCAAAAAGTTGAAAATAAAAATGAAATCGCACAAGTAGGTGCAATTTCTGCAGCAGATGAAGAAATTGGTAAATACATTTCTGAAGCAATGGATAAAGTTGGTAATGATGGTGTTATTACCATTGAAGAATCAAACGGACTAGATACCGAATTAGAAGTTGTTGAAGGTATGCAATTTGATAGAGGGTATCAATCACCATACATGGTTACAGATTCAGATAAAATGATTGCTGAGTTAGAAAGACCATATATTTTAGTAACAGATAAAAAAATCTCTTCATTCCAAGATATCTTACCTTTATTAGAACAAGTTGTTCAATCTAGTCGTCCAATCTTAATTGTAGCAGACGAAGTTGAAGGAGACGCTTTAACAAATATCGTATTAAACCGTATGCGTGGAACATTTACTGCAGTTGCAGTAAAAGCACCTGGATTTGGTGATAGACGTAAAGCAATGTTAGAAGACTTAGCTATTTTAACTGGAGCTACAGTTATTACAGATGACTTAGGTTTAGAATTAAAAGATGCTTCAATCGATATGTTAGGTAGTGCTAATAAAGTTGAAGTTACAAAAGATAATACTACAGTTGTCGATGGTGATGGAGATGACAATAGTATTGATGCTCGTGTGAGTCAAATTAAAGCACAAATTGAAGAAACTGATTCTGACTTTGATAGAGAGAAATTACAAGAACGTTTAGCTAAATTAGCTGGTGGCGTTGCAGTCATTAAAGTAGGGGCTGCATCTGAAACTGAATTGAAAGAACGTAAATTACGTATTGAAGATGCCTTAAACTCTACACGTGCTGCAGTTGAAGAAGGTATTGTTGCTGGTGGTGGTACTGCATTAGTAAATATTTATAATAAAGTAGATGAAATCGTAGCTGAAGGTGATGTTGCAACAGGTGTTAACATCGTACTTAAAGCTTTATCTGCACCTGTACGTCAAATCGCTGAAAATGCTGGGCTAGAAGGTTCAGTTATTGTTGAAAGATTAAAACATGCAGATGCAGGTGTTGGATTTAACGCCGCGACAAATGAATGGGTAAACATGCTTGAAGAAGGTATTGTAGACCCAACTAAAGTTACACGCTCAGCTTTACAACATGCGGCAAGTGTTGCTGCGATGTTCTTAACTACAGAAGCAGTAGTTGCAACTATCCCTGAACCAGATAATAATGATAATCAAGGTATGGGTGGCATGCCAGGTATGATGTAAAAAGACCGTTGAACACTGTTGTAGTAGCTTTTGAAATCTTCAATGGTCATAATTTGGGCATATAAATTTTAAAATAAATCTTTTGAGACGTTTTCCATGAGTTTACTAAACTTTTGGGAAGCGTCTTTTTTGTATGAGTTCGTAATCTTAGCGTAGATGTTCATAGTGGTATTTATATCTTTATGGCGCAAGCGTTCTTGTATTTCCTTAATATGCACACCAGCCTCTATAAGTAACGCACAATGAGTATGACGAAATGAATGAGTGCTTATTTGTTTATTAGTTATGTCAGTCTTTTTAAGTATAGCTTTTATCCATAATTGTAGTTTTTTAATTACAAGAGGGTAGCCGTTAACATCAGTAAAAACGAAATTATTATCTACATACAATTCGTTTTTCCATGTGTCCTGAACATCCACTTTATAGTTTTTAAGTAATTTAATCACATGAGGATCAACTGGAATTTTTCCGATTGAGCTTTCAGTTTTTGGTGTAAGTATTTGATATTGCTTTTTATTGTTATTTGGATTGTAATAAGTCTTTGTAATATTGATTGTGTTATTCTCAAAGTCTATATCAGACCACTTCAATGCCAATAATTCACCTGCACGCATGCCTGTATATGCTAATGTACAAAATACTTCAAAGCTATTTTGTGGTGAATGGTGATTTTTGGCAATTTCCAGGAATTGAAATAATTCATCTTTTTCAAGAAACTTTTTATGTATCTCAGTATCTTCTAATTCTTCCACACTAACTTTCTTTTTAGGTCGTTTAATACCCTCGCTAGGCATTATTCTTATTAATTTCATATCGTATGCGTACTTAAATATCATATTCGTAGAGGCTATAATGCTATCAATATAATTCTTGCTATACTGTGCGCTTATATCATTTACAAAGCGTTGATAATCATGTTTATTGATAGTTTGTATTGGTTTATTGTTAAAGCGTTCTATGGCGTGGTGTATGGCTTTCTCGCGTGCTCTGACACTACTTACTTTTACCTCGTTAGCATATTGTTTAAGCCAATCGTTAGCAACCTGTTTAAATGTAGATGTGGACGGTGCGATATAATCACCGGTTCTTAATTGACGTTCTACCATTTCAGCGTGGTGTTTAGCGTCTGATTTGCGTTTAAAACCTGAGTTTGAAATATATTTATATTTGCCCGTTTTTGCGTCTTTTCCTAGTGATATACGATAGCGCCATGTATTTCCGCGTTTTTCATAACTTGCCATGTGATCACCTACTTAATACGGAATTTTTTTAAGGTTTCAAATTCACTATCTGGAAATAATTTCAAAGCGATATAATCATTTAATTGAAATTGAATAGTCGTGTAACCACCTATAAGTTCGAAAGATTGTTTATTTATAACCAAGTCTTTTAATTGTGATTTAACTTTTGTGATTAGTTTGTTGATGAACTCTGTTCGGAAAGAAATGCTCATATTGGAAAGAAACGTATAAAATTCATTTTCAGTGTAATGATCTGATCCTTGTAATACTAGAGGAATGTAATAATCGAACTCTCCTTTTTTTAAAGGTATAACATTCGAATCTCCACTATAAACAAACATGTCTAAGTTGAAATATTTTTCGTAATGTTGTTTTTTTATTTTGATTTCAAATCCATCTATCTCACCTTCGCTAAAATTACTTTTTTTAGTTTCAACTATATATGGAGAATAATCGAAAAATTCGCACGGAGTGACGCCTAAAAAATTACACAATTTATCAACAGTATCAAACTGAACTCCTTTACCAGTATTTTCAGCTATTGCCATTAAAGTAGTTTTTGATATTCCGGTTTCTTCATATAAATCAGAAATTTTCAGACCTCGTTCAGCCATCAATACAGACAATCTACTTTGAATCATATTTTTTACCTCCTTTATTTTCACAATAATGTTACTATAAGTCGCTAAAAAAATACAGAGTTCACTAATATATTTTTGAGAATTGACATTTGTTTTTATCGAGTATACAATGTAATTAATAACAGACTACAAAAAAATATTACAAATATCTGTTATAAAGGAGTGAGATGATATGGAAAATAAATTCAGAGTGATACTTGCTATAAAAAAACTTTCAATAGCTGATGTATTTGAAGGTACTGGAATAGCAAAAACAACATTATACGGTTTGTATCATGAAAAGACTAAAAATCCTGATACTTCAACAATTTTGAAAGTTTGTAATTTTCTTAAAATTACACCTAATGAATTTTTTGGAATTGATAATAATGAAAAGGAGGCTTAACCAATGTTCAACATCAATATTGATGAAGAAGAAGCACGTGCTTTATTAGAGCAAGCTATTAATCAACGTGTAGATGAATTGGCAAGAGAAAAATTCTTCATGACCTACAAAGAATTATCTGAATACCTAAATTTAAGTAAACCAACAATTGAGGAGTTACTTATTAATAACGGGCTTAAGTATTACATGGTAGGCAGCACATACCGATTTAAGAAATCTGATGTAGATGAATTTATGGAGAAAATCACATCTCACATGGATATACACAATAATGATTTAAAACAGATTAATGTTAAGAAATTGCTTAGCACAATTTAGGAGGTTAAAGAAATGAAACAACAAGTAGTAATTACAAAGAGCGTCATTGGTTGGTTCAATGTAAAAGATGTTGAAGGAAATTTACTTTTAAACATTGCACCTGATGCATTTAAGAAACATTTTCCTGAAGTTAGTCCTAACATCTCAATTGCATGTATTCAGTTAGATATTAATAGAATCGTCGAACTTAAAGATAAGAAAGTGAGTGTATAGGATATGGAACAAGAACAAAAATTAAACAAACAAATTAAATTCGGAAAGGAAAATAAGAAAATGAAAAACTTAACTAATCAAGATTTTAAAGATATTAAAGGCAAATTGAACTATGAGCATATGGTGAATGGTAAAAAGCATACTAGTAAAATGATTAAGCTACTACAAAAACGCCATACTAAAAATGTATCAGTTATTAAAAGTGAATATCCATATTTAAGTGATAATGAAATTTCAGAAATTCTTGCAGATTATCGAGAATACGAAGATTTAATGTCAGCGGTTGGAACTTTTACTGACTTTCCTCTTATTTACGAAGATTCTAATATTAGCAAATTCCTAACTAAAGACGATATTGCAGAATTAAAAATAGCTATTGAAGAAATGGCGATTTTTGTTGAAAGTTTGGAGGACTAATAAATGATGAAAGAAATTTTAAAAGCATATGACGATGTAGCAGTAACAGCTATGAAAGTGTCTCAATTAAGAGGTGAGGCAGATAGAATTTCAGAGTTAACAGGTTACTTAGCTGAAAAAGCCAAAGCATACAGAGAAGAAGGTGACTTTTTAGGTGCTGAAGCTATCGAACTAATTGTATTAGATGATCTAGGGAGTGATTTTGATAGTGTATATGGTCAGTTTCAAGAAGAAATGAAAACTTGGGAACAAAAATATAAACGATTTGAAAATGTATGTACTTTTTACGGAATATCTGTACCTTCATTAAAAAATGAGAAAGTAATAAAACTCTACAAATAGGAGTGAAAACAATGGCTGCTAAATTAGATGTGAATAAACTAAATATTATGCATGCTATCAACTGGATTATTAAAAATGAAGAAGAAATTATATTTGAAAGTCAAAGTCAGTTAAGTTTCTTCAGTCGTGAAGATTTGGAGAAAATAGACTACTGTAAGTGTACTTTAGAAAGTTTAATTGAAGCTAAAGAAATCTATAATAAACAAAAAATTAGTTAAGTGATGGAGGAATAACTCATGGTTAAAGATTTAAAACAAATTAAAGCAAGTATTGAAACAGCTGATATTTCTAATAAGATCCAAGCAGTTATTGACTATGTATGTGCTGAACAAGAAGGACTTGAAGAATTAAGAGATTATTATAGAGAAAATAATCAAGTAGTAGGAGAAAAAAGGACTAATGACAATATGAAATCAAATTTCATTATTGTATCAACATTATTATCGGTCATTCGTGATTACGAAAGTGAATTGAATGATATTGATATAGTTATAGAAAAAGCGTCATCTGATATGAATAGTTTGGCGACTAAATCAGATAACGCATAATATACAAAATTAATAAAACACAAGAGCAATAAGAAAATACTCCATTTGTATTATAACATCTTTGCTCTTGTTTTAATACATGGAGGTATAAAATTGAGCGTAATTCAATTAGAAAATGATGCGCAAGTGAGTGTGGTTTGGTATGGAAACGAAAAATCAACTTCATTCAAAAGCTTCTCTCAGCCTAAGTGGAGTGAATTAATTAGTCGTTTATCCATTCCACAAAATAATATAAATAAATATGCTAGGGGAACAGCAGTATATGGAAATATAGCTGATGGCGTAGATGATAAAGGCAACGAATACCAAAAATACAGAAATGATGACAATGTCCTTTATAGAGATGTACTTGTACTTGATTATGATGATGAGGAAGATTTAAACATGCTAAACAAGTCAATTAAAAGTGAATTAGAGGGCTTTGGATGGTTTTGGCATACAACATTCAGACACACAAATGAAAGTCCTAGAATACGCTTGTACGTGCCATTGAGTGAGCGTATAAATGCGAATGAATATCGTGCATATGTAAGAACATTAGCACAAAAAATTGCGTGCAAAATTGATGAGGGCAGTTATCAACCATCTAGGGCTATGGCGTTACCAGTCAGAAAAAGTAATGAAAGTCCTTTTGAATTTCAATTTAACGACGCTGCAATTATAGATAAATCAACGCTTAAAGAGTGGGCTAAATTATTTGATATCACAATTCAAACGTCATCAAAGCCTAGATTTGAAAAACGAGATTCAAGTCACTGGAAAGAAAAAGCGTTTGGCGTTAGTGAAGGTGGGCGTAATTCGTCATTAGCAAGCATTTTAGGACATTTATTTCAGCGAAGAGTAAATGAACATATTATTTATGCCTTTGCTCAGATGTGGGGACAATCATGCACACCACCAATGAATGAACGTGAAATTAATGCTACTTTTTATTCTATTATGAAAAAACACTATAACAACTAGAGAGGGGTTTTCTATGAACTTTACTAATGATGAAATTATGAATGAAATTAATAAGAGTATAAATAAGAAAACATATACTCCCGATTTTATTCCAGATGGTTATAAAGTAAAAACAAATCAATACGGTGCAGCACTTTATCAAATTATCCCAAGTAAAAAAGATGGTGAACCAGATAAAGAAAGGTTTATTACTACTACTATTCCAGAGATCAACACTAGATATGAAAATATTGAAGATGGCAAAGTAAGCTATAATATGCACTTTATAGACAATCGAACACCAGTAAATTTAAGTGTTACTGCCGAAGAAATCACTGATAATAGACAACTCCTCAAACTGGCAAATAGAAAACTTGATGTAACTTCAAATACTTCATCAAAATTAGTTGATTATATTAATCAGTCCAAGAGATACAGTCCACCTATCAATATAAAGGTGGCAACACGATTAGGACATGTAAATGATTACTTCATTTATCCATATAAAGACGAAATGGAACACAAAAATATAAAGTTTTTCAATAATGATAAAGGCTTTCAAAAGTTAGTCAATTCTTTTAAATCTAAAGGCACAATTGAAGATTATTCAAAAAAAGTGTTTGTAAAAATTAAAGATTTGCCAATGGTTATGGTGATGTTATACGCCTCACTTGGTTCAGTTTTACTTTATGAGTTTGATATTAAGCCGTTCATTGTTGAATTGGCTGGAAGTACTTCAACTGGTAAAACGTTCACCTTAAATTTAGTGGCTAGTGTATGGGGAACGACTGACCTTACAACTACATGGAGTTCTACTAGAAATAGTATTGAGGCTATGGCTGCATTTTTGAACTCTTTTCCGATATTTAAAGATGATACACGTAATACCTCACCTGCTTTTGTATCTCGTGCAGTCTATAACTATTCAAGTGGCGAAAGTAAAAGTCGAAGTAATAAGAATTTAACTGTTGATGAAAAGAAAGAATGGAAAAATATCTTACTTTCTACTGGAGAAGCCTCAATTACAAATATGGAAGATGATAAGGCTGGAGTATCGGCTCGTGTTATTACTTTAGAAGAACAACCTTATCCAGATAAATTTGATTTTATTTCATTAGATCGTGAATTTAGAGAGAATTATGGAACTCTAGGAATTGAATTTATTAAACAATTTCAATCAAAAAAAGATGAGTATAAAAACA
>NZ_KV840148.1:0-3016 GCF_001839115.1 Staphylococcus sp. HMSC62B09 | reverse complement strand
GATGAGTATAAAAACAGTTTTGAAAGTTATTTAAGATATTTTAATGACAAAGGTATGAATGAAGTAATGCAACGTATTGGAAAGTGTTTCGCTTTATTACAGCTTACTGGTGAAATTCTTAATGATATAGATGGTTTTGAACATGATTACTATAAAATTATTAACCAAGCATATGAAAATATGTTAAAGAATAACAAAACAATAGATAAACCTAAGCAAGCACTTGAGGATATGCTGCAATATTTAGACGCTCACCGAAATAACATAACTGGTGATGGATATAGTCCAGTAAGGAATGGCGAGATTAAAGCAGTATATAAACATGGTTACCTATGTATTTTGGGCGATACAGTAAAAGATATATTAGGTCATGAAATGTATACCATAACAAAACAATGGGATAAAAAAGGGTATTTAGTCAAAAATGAAAAAGACCGTCTACAAATGAAAATTAGTCACTCAAATATTAAACATAGAGGCTTTGCTATTAAAAATGAAATAGTTAAAGAACTAGGGTTCGACTTTTCAAGTTTAAACTACCCTTATTCAGATTATTAATAAGTTCCCAATGGTTCCCGTTGAGTACCCATTCAAAAGTTACAAATGGGAACTCAATAAATACTATATTATCAGTCTTTAAGTCTAATAGTTCCCAGAGTTCCCACTTATATATAAACAGTATATATGATTAAAAAAATAACTAGAGTAATTGATTATAAAATACAGAACAATAAAAAAATAATTAACGGGGACAACGGGAACTAAGTATAGTAAAGCTATATACATCAAGGGTTTGAACAGTTCCCAATAAAAAATAGATATGGGGACTTAACGGGTAATAGTTCCCAATTATTTAATATGGAGGTCAAGTATGCCAACAATTACAGAAATAGGACACCAACAGTTTAAGTTGTTTATAAATAATAATAAATTTCAGCAGCATGTGAAAAAAGAACAAGATAATATGGCTAAAGGTTTAATCATAAGTCTTTTAACTAATTCTACTAAAGCTCACAAAATCTTTATTCAAGAAGTTATTTTATTAAACAAAAAATATTATCTCTATTGTTTTGGTGGGGATATATCATTGATAACTAAAAATTTCAAAGCACTCATAAAATTTAATATTAGAAAGCCTAATACGTTACTTAGTCAACATTTTAATAGTGATTGGATCATTGAAATAGATAATTTGAATTCGCTTAAAAAAGGACATGGCAAGATGTTGCTAAAAGATGTGTTGGCAATTTCTACAAAGCTTAATCTTGAGTCTTGCTTATGGACTGAGAGCGATGATAATACTAAGTATTTTGAAAGATATAAATTTGAAAGTATCGGTAAGATTGGAAAAGATAACGAAAACTTGATGATTAGAAGAAAGGAACGTGTATAGTATGAATAATAAACAATTAAAAGAATTAACTAAGATTGCTCGTTTTATGGAAAGTGTAATTTATGAAACAGATAATTGCGTAAGAGATTTTAATATACTTACGCAGCAACAAGTGAATAAGACAACATTTTTAGAGTTCGCACTCATATTCTTTGAGCGTAAAACGTGGGAAATTGTTGAAATGTTAGAATTTGATACTAATGAATTTATCTTATTGAATGAAGTGAACGAAACATTAGATAGTGTAATGAAAGAAACAGAAAGCGTATATCATTATAGCGTGACTGATGAAAATGGCGAACATTATCATACTACTGATAGAAAAGGCCATATCATTGGAATATTAGAGTGGGCATTAGATCAGATTGTTGGAAATATAGATATCGAACAAACAATTTAATATATAAAATTATAGGTCATGCACTTTAATAGGTGCATGGCTTTTTTATGTAAATCGTAATTGTTAAGATTTGTTAATGGTTTTAGGTTTATCTCAGGTGAAAAAACGAACATTAGTTCTGTAAAGGAAAGTGTGTGAAATTGCATGAAAAGTAGTATAAACGCTTTAGTTATAGTGTTAAATGGAATGTTAAGAAGTTATGTAAACGTTACTAAAATAAGAACATTTGTTTGTTATTTAGGTGTAAATTTAGTATAATAGTGTTATAGAAGTAATGACTTCTATATATTTAATAAAAGTCTGGATTAAATATTTGTTGTTTACTTATTGCCTAAATATTACCTCCTCATTAAAGATGAAATGAGGATAAAACAATGACAATAACAATTGAAAAAGAATTAACGAACGATCATATCAGAGTATTAAACGTATTACGCAACACTAAGCACGAGATTATTACTAAGCAAAATATATTTAATCAATTAAATATGGAATTTAACAGAAACAACGACAGATGGTTAAGAAATACGATTAATAGCTTAGTAGTTGATTATGGTTATCCAATCGGATACAGCTATAAAAAAGATGCAAGAGGTTATTTCATGGTTAAATCTGAGGAACAGAAAGAATTAGCCTTAAGAAGTATCGAGCGTCATATCGAAGGTAGTTTGAAGCGATATGAGGCATTAAAGAAAACTAAGATTTAAGGTGATGTAGTGAGTGCAGCGATTGAAATTATTCAAGAGAAAGTTAGCGATTATGAATTGTTCACTAGATTTAATACTTACTACATTCAATCAAGAATAGCACTCATAGAAAGTGATATAGAAGATATGTATAACCGAACTACACCTAGTTTATGTAGTGATATTGTATCTGAAAGTATTTACTATGAGAGTTATTCCGTTGAAAATCTAGCAATCGCTATATTAGAAGAACGTCAGAAATTAGAATGGTATAAAAGGAAAAGTCAAAGAGATTTAAACGCCTTTTATACTGTTCTAGGGCGTTTCTCTACTAAAGAACAAAAGTATATAAAAAACTATGTTAATACACACTCAGAGGCTCATATGAATGTGATAGAGCGTTTTAAGATTGAACTATACAAATATATTCAAACAAATAGAAATGAGCGTAATAAAGGTATAGAAAACAATTATTCATATATAAATGACAAGCATCAAAAATTAAAGACTTATCCTCATAAGTTGACGCTTAACCAA
>NZ_KV840147.1:0-350 GCF_001839115.1 Staphylococcus sp. HMSC62B09 | reverse complement strand
GTAAAACAGGGGGTAATGAAGGCCATGTCATTATCCAATCATTTAAACCTGGCGAAGTCACGCCCGAACAATGTAATCAATTAGGATTAGCACTCGCTGAAAAGCTCACACCGAATCATCAAGTGGCGGTCTATACGCATGCCGATACAGACCATGTACACAATCATATCGTGATCAATTCAGTTGACCTCGAGACAGGTAAGAAATTCAATAACAATAAACAAGCCTTACGTAATGTCAGAGACTCCAATGACGAGGTTTGCTTGGAACATGGTTTAAGTGTGCCAGAGAAAGACACAGCACGCTTACGTTATATACAAACAGAAAAAGCGATTGCTGACCCTAATACA
>NZ_KV840146.1:0-2229 GCF_001839115.1 Staphylococcus sp. HMSC62B09 | reverse complement strand
TAAGAAATTCTACAAGCTAAGCAAGCTGGGGATAAAACGAAATGAATTTTGGAAAATATTATTTCTGTTCCACCCCTTATTTTTGTTTATTCAGCTGCTGCTTGATAAGCTTTGCGTCGAGATAAGACTAAAGTAATAGCTACAGAGACAATAAAAGCAATGAGCATGCCAATAAAGTAATGCAACCACCCAGCATGTACTGGATTAATAGAAATAAAGCCTGGTAGGCCAGCTGTACCTAAAGCGATGGCTTTAACTTTAAAGAATGAGATATAAGCTGATCCAATAGCCGATCCAATGATTGCACCTATAAATGGATATCTTAATTTAAGATTTACACCAAACATTGCTGGTTCTGTAATACCTAATAGCGCTGATACACCAGCTGCAGATGCAACACCTTTTAATTTTTTGTTATTTTTAATAATGATAAATGCTGCTAATGCTGCACCACCTTGTGCTACGTTAGACATTGTTGCAATTGGGAAGATAAATGAACCTCCCGTTTTTGCTTGATCAGCGATTAATGTTGTTTCAACAGCGATAAAGCTATGGTGCATACCTGTTATAACAATTGGCGCATAGAATAAACCGAAGATAAACCCACCAATTGCACCACCAAATTCATATAACCATGTTAATCCGTCTGATAACCAATAACCAAGCTGTCTTGTTAATGGTCCTACAAATAAAAATGTTAGAAATGCCGTAACTAAAATAGATAATAATGGTGTTAATAAATTATCTAATACAGTTGGTATAACCTTACGTAACCACTTTTCAATAGTTGCTAAAATATATGCTGCCACCAACATTGGTAACACCTGTCCTTGATAACCCACTTGATTAATATGTAAACCAAATAAGTCCCAATGTGGAATTGCTTTACCCGCTTCTACAGCCTTAGGAAAATCGTATGCGCTCATTAATGATGGATGTACTAAAATCATTCCTAAAGCTGCACCTAAGAATGGATTACCTCCAAATCGTTTCGCAGCACTAAATCCAATTAATATTGGTAATAACGTAAATGGTGCATTTGCAAAGATGTTAATCATATCTGCTAATCCAGCAAACTGACTATGAACATCTATTAAAGACTTATTATCATAAAAGAGATCTGGTGCAGTTAGAATATTATTAATTCCCATTAATAACCCACCAGCAACAATGCCTGGAATAATAGGAACAAATATATCTGATAGCATTTTAACGAATCGTTGTAATGGATTCATGTTTCGAGCAGATTTATCTTTAACATCCGCTGTTGTAGAAGCCTCTTTCCCTGTTATATTTTCAAGTTCATTAAATACTTTATTGACTGTACCTGAACCAATAATGATTTGATATTGACCGCCAGTTGAAAATGTACCTTTAACAACATCCATCTTCGATAAAGTGTCCTCATCTACTTTACTTTCATCATTAAGTACGAGTCTCAATCTTGTGGCGCAATGGGCCATCGCATCTAAATTATCTTCCCCACCTATAGCTTCAAGAATTTCTTCAGCCGACTTTTTATAGTTCATTAAATTTCCCTCCTATTGAATGGAACCGGTTCTATTCATTAATTTTATTGTAACCGGTTCCAAAAAATAACGCAATAACCTTTTTTATCTTCACCAATTATTCATATTTTAGATTTGTAATCTAAGTTTCTGGGAAAAACATATTAAAACTTATAAAATAAGTGAGCGAGGCGGTATTTGATGAAAGAACGTGGCTATATTGAAAAGTTATGGAGAGAAGAAAAGTATAATGTCTTGTACCATAGTCAACAGCATTATAATTATATTCGTGAATTACTTAAGCAATCTCCAACTTTAAATGAAGTTCAACTCGCTATCAATGAAGCATTCCAAACGACTCCATCCAATGGTTCAATAATCAATGCATACGATCATATGTGGGGATACTTTAAACACAAAGCTAATGAAATTGAAAAAAACAAATCAGCTCAATTAAAAACTGATTTCAAACAAGATAAAGTTCAAAGTAAAGAATTGCTGATTTTTATAAAATACTTAGCCGACAAATATGAAGTATATTACCTTCAAAAAAGTACCCTGCTTAATTTCCAATGAGAATACTTAAAGTATGAAAATTTTATTGGCACGGAAATAAGTAGCACCTACTATGTTTGAATTAAGTACTTATAATAATAAAAATGCTACTGTTATTCGCTAAATTTTAAGAAAAGAGTTCGGGACATAAAGTATCTGGATAAGT
>NZ_KV840145.1:0-5274 GCF_001839115.1 Staphylococcus sp. HMSC62B09 | reverse complement strand
GTCTGTTTCTTCAGCTGCTGGTGCTTCTTCTGTTTGTTCTTCTTTAGAGACCTCTTGTTCATTAGTTATAATTTCTTCTGTGCTCTCTTGATCTACAATTTGTTTTTCTGTTGATGTTTGTTTTTCTATAGCCTCTTCAGATTGACCATCATCATTTAAATTATTTGACTGTGATTGTACAGAATTATTTTGTTGTTCATCCGCTTTTGCTTCTTCACCTATACCGAAAAGTAAAGTAGCTCCGACTAAAATAGAAGCAGTTCCTACTGTAAATTTTCTAATAGAATACTTATTAAGTCTATTAGGGATAAAATCTAATTTCACACCTCTTTTTTTCTTCATAACTCCTTGTATGTCTCCTTTCAATAAAATTGATATGACATATATACTGATAGTCTTATCATGTTCATTTTAATGTATAGCTATTTAATTTTCAACAATTAGAAAATTCAAACAATTATAAAATATATATCATTATTTTATACAACTAAATATTATACATTTAATTGCATATGAATTTATATGAGATGGTATGTATCACTAGGATTTATTATAATATTTAGCAATGACAATAAAATACTTGTATATCGTGATATTTTTGTAAAATAAATTATTTACTTATAAGTAAATAGAATACGACAAAATAAAAAATCCTAACTTCATTTTTTCATCAATAGAAAATAATAATTCTCACACTATATTTCTTTGTGTAAATAAATTTCCTCTTAAATCAGTTACTTATAATAATCTTTTATTTTTTTGATAACAAAAATTTAAATCCTAGTAATCTGCTCATCGAATATATATTTCTATTATTATACTCAACAAATATTTTTAACGGAAAACAATATGCTAATAAAACTTATGGAAAAGATACATAACATTATTATGAAAATCAGAATGTTAGTTATAATTCTTGTGTGGGTGAGGGTGAGAGGGTGAGATTAGAAAAAAACTAATTAGTTCAAACTGAGAGTAATACCATTCTCTTACCAAATAATGACAGCAAAAATAATGATTTATTTATTAGTAAAATTGTTATAATAAATGTCTCTCATAAACGAGTATAGTTTTACGAAATTGTATTGAGTACTTGCAAATAAATATAAAATATAATCGATAAACAAAGTGTTAATAATTTCAGATTTTGATACTTGTTAAAAATTTCTATATTTTTTATTTGTTTTTGAATTGAAGTTCATACATTGGTGTTTTAGCGGACATTCTGAACAATCATCACATTCATATAATTTAAAGTCTCGTTTAAAACCATACTTATCATGGCGATAGGCATATCTTTTGAATCCTATTCTTTTATTGTTCTGACAAATGAATTCATCGTTAATTTCGTCATAATACCAATTTTAAGTATTGAAGATGTCACTTTTATATTTTTTAGCTTTATCTTTTATAAACATTCCATAAGTCATGAGTGACGTTCGATTAAAATTATCTATAATTGTCATATAATTTGATTCGCTACCATAACCTGCGTCAGCTACAATATATTCAGGTAAATGACCGTAGGTCTCTTGAATTGAATTTAAAAATGGCATCATCGTTCTTGTATCAATGGGATTTTGATACACACTAAAAGATAAAACAAATCCTTTTTGCGCTTTATTTATATCCTCTACTATTTTCGAGATAATAGTTGGATCATAGATTAAATGTTCATTCATTTCTTAATCGCAAGTAGTGATTTCAATTGTTCTTCATTTATAAATGTTTTAAGTTTCAATCCATTGTTTTGACTATTGAAATACGTCATGATATTTAGATTACTGTAAATCTTATTCATACTTCTAATTTCCGAGTCATCTAACAAATAATCAAAATGAAGGTTAAAGTGTTTTTGAATAAATGAAACTCTATACTCCTTTTAGTGTTCATTCAAATCGTTTAAATTTATTAATTATTGGGAGGATTTCTATGATGAAAACGAAAGAATTTTATCTACTGACGAATTGTAATATTAAGTGCAACACTAATAAGTTTTCATAAAAAAGGTCCATAATCGTCACTTTATTGTAAGATGTTAATAACCACAAAAACACTTACAAGGAGTGCCAATATGAGCTACATTCATCTTACAATAACCGAGCGTGCAAGTATAGAGATTCTTAGAAAAGAAAATTATTCTTTAAGAGCTATTGCCAAACGGTTAAACCGTTTGGTTTCCACCATTTCTCGCGAAATTAAAAGAAATAAATCAAATCATGATTATGTTGCTGAAATATCTCAAACTAATTATGAAACTCGACAAAGAATTGTGGTCGTCTTTCTAAATTAACTAATGAACTGATTAACATAATTATCCATCATCTAAATTTGCTTTGGTCACCTGAATAAATAGTTGGTAGATTACTTCAAAACAATATTTGTTTTAAAACAATTTACCGATGGATTAATGCTAATTCATTTATATTAGATCTATTTCCTTATTTAAGGTAAAAAGGTAAAAGGCAACGACCTAGAGAAACTCGTGGTCGTTTCAATGTTGGAAAACCTATATCTCAACGTCGTAAGAGTATTAAAAAACGTAATTCTTTTGGTTATTGGGAAGCAGATACAGTTGTTTCAAGCAGAGGAAAAAGTAAAGGCTGTCTGGCTACTTTCGCAGAAAGAAAATCTCGCTATTACATTTGTTTTCTTATGTCTGATCGCTCTTCTAAATCAATGGAAGTAGCTATAAAAAAACTTATTTCATCTTTTCCTAACAACGCTGTAAAAACGATTACTGTAGATCGTGGTAAAGAGTTTTCTTGTTACAATAATATTGAATCTCAATACGATGTCGATATATATTACGCTGAACCATACTCTGCTTGGAAACGTGGAACTAATGAAAATTCTAATGGATTACTTAGAGAATTTTTCCTTAAGAAAACAGATTTAGCAAAGGTAACTCAAGAAGAGTTGGATTATGCTTTAAAATCTATTAATCATCGCCCTAGAAAGCGTCTTAATTGGAAGACATCTTATGAAATTTTGATTTCTGAGTTGTTGCACTTAAATTGACAACTCAACTACTAAAAAACCGCGTCACTTATGATATGCTTCTCCCTATCAGTGATTTTGCTAAAAAAGAGAGGGCAGATTTTGTCCTCTCTTTTTAAACAACTCTATAATTTATTTAACAGATTAGAGAAAAATTGAATGATAGATTGAATAATATCCACAATACCGTCCCATATGCGTTGAAGGAGATTTCTATTTTCTTCTGTATTCAAATCCTTGGCTTTATCTTTTGCTTTATTCAATAAATCATCTGAGTTTTTTTCAATATTTTTTAATACATCTTTTGCATTTTGTTTAAATGCTTTTGGATCAGAAGTTAAGGCATCAGAGTTTGCCACATTCACCATATTATTATTAATCATTTGAATTTGATTTTCTGATAATATTTCTGACAAGCCACGTTCATCGAGTACTTTATTGACCGTGTCTTCAACTTGTTGTTGTGTTATTTGTTTATCTTGATTTTGTTTAATATCTGCAAGTTGTTCTTTAATATCTGCTATTGAAGCATTCAAAGCTTCATCTGAATACCCATCTTTACCTTTATTTTCTTCCGAAATTGTACCTAAATCATTCATTTCTTGATTTGAATTTTGAATATCTTCATTATTTAGATCGTTACCTTTTTCTTCATAAGCTTTATAAATACCTGCTAAAGCACCTTCACCCGTTACTGGTTCTACAGAAGCTATATGTATTTCTGCATTTTTAATTCCTGCCGTAATTGCAGCATTTTGATATTGTTCAGATGTCACTTTTGTAATGTTATCTGGTGTATCAATTTTCACATCAACACCCTTACCCCATTTTTTATGTTCAATTGTTGCACTTGAATAAATATAACTTAGATTACTGCTGTTTGGGATATAATTACTCACATCATTGACGTTAACATTATAAGTTTCATAGTTATCATCAACGCCTAGATCATTCTCAGTTTGTTGTAAATCTTGCCCTTCTAAGTCAGCGCCTTTAATAAAAACAGGTTCATCCCAATCTTCTTTATTTTCAGCTGCTTTAACAACACCTGAAGCTGATAACAACAATGTAGCTACTGCTAAACTAGTTATTGCTTTTTTCATTTTCAAATACACCATCCCTTAAAATGTTTCATATATTTATATTAATCGTATCCAATAACACGTTTTTGGATTGTTTCAATCATTTCTGAATCAGCCTGTGTCATATCATATTTATAAATTTGGTTGAATCTTGGATTATAAATACCAATGTAACGTATATTCTCAAAGACAGGCTTTTGAGATGCCTTACCCATTAAATAGTATATCACTAATTGAAGCGTACTTTTTTTCTGTGGTAGTTGTTTTGAAACTTTAAAATCCCACAAAGTATCTTCAGTTAGAAAGTCGCCATCTCCAGTATCAATAATGCTTGTATAACCACCCTCAAATGTGAAACCATCCATTTTAACTTCACCTGTTTGATTAAAAAATGAAAGACTTCTGTTTATAAGTGATTTTATATTATTAATTGTATCTTGATCTGGAATTTTAAATTCTTTAGGCATGCTTCCTGCTCTATATACCATATCGTAATTTACCAATTGACATGCTTTAATAATAGATAGATCATCATTATCATTAATATCTTTTAACAATGATTCGGCTGTTTGTAATTCCCCAGCTAATTTTGCGCCAGTTAACGATATGGCAAATGATTTTTCTTTGTCTTGATTTATAACCATACGAGTAAGGTAGTCTACGACTAAACCAATTGTTTGAGGTGCTATATTTTCATATTTTGTATCTATAAATGTTTCTGGTTCTAGTTGCTTAACTTCAAATGATTTTCTGTTTAAATACCCACCACGGGGTTGTTTAATTTGTGAAATTCTTTGTGTAACACTAACCAATTAAAGACTCCTTTTGATAATAATATTTTTATATTTATGAAGCGTTTGAAGTTTCTTTGTCATTTTCTGAACTTTTTGATTCTACATCTTGAGATTGTTCATTTTCATAGTTGTTACCATCAGTATTTTCATCATTGTTTTGGTTATTATTTTCTTGTGCTGCATCTGGATTTTGCTTATCTTCGCTAGATGGTTGTTCTATTTGTTGATTTGGATGGTTCTGTTGCAAAGTTGAATTTATAGTATAATTTTAACAAAAAGGAGTCTTCTGTATGAACTATTTCAGATATAAACAATTTAACAAGGATGTTATCACTGTAGCCGTTGGGTTCAGGAATATGCCCCAATTTTATATCAAATTTGGAAGAAAAAGCATAAAA
>NZ_KV840144.1:0-6269 GCF_001839115.1 Staphylococcus sp. HMSC62B09 | reverse complement strand
GGTTAGCTATATTTTTTTACTTTGCAACAGAACCCCCGTACACTTATATGATGCGATTGCCGCTTTTGATGGAAGTGTCTACTTAGATCGAACTACAGGTGAGGCATCAGCAAAGTGTCATGAGGAAGCGATGAATTTTTTATCTTTAAACTTGTTAAATGACATTGTAACTGGCAAACGTGATGTTCAAGGAGCAAAAGCTTTCTACGCCCAAACTGCCGAACAGTTTACCAAATATCATATAACATCTCCTTATACAGAAGGTTTTCTTTTTCCAATGCAATATAATACGGCAGACCTTGGCGTTACATATTTTAAATAAGGTGCCATTTTGGCACCTTATTTACTCCTATATTCAAGAATCCACTTTCTCGCTTTATTAACTCCCCGATATAGGCACAAGCAATTGATCTTTTTATTTATTTGGTTTCCCATAAAATTGGTTTCACTAGATAGAGCTTCGGTTACAGGACATCATCGTAAGGCCAAGATTGACGCAGGCGTAATTGCCTAAGATTAAATGTTACAACAGGACCCATTAGTAGGTCCTGACTCCTCATAACGCGCTCCCAAATGGCGACCCAGTTCAAAGGCATCTTCAACGGGCAAAACGCTCGACTCAGGGTGTTGGTTAAGCCAGTCTTGGGCTGCACTCGGTGAACTGAAAAAGTGAACGTTGTTACAGAAGGCCGACCGAACCGAGGCCATTTCATCTGGTGTAACAATCGAGACAACGGCTGTTGAAGGCTCGACGCTTACAACGCGGTCCGGTTCCACCGTCAACCGTACGGACTTACCGGTGCCGTGACAAGGCGAAGCGATGTGGACCGTCCGGCCGATGAGTGCTGGGAACATAAGTGTGTCAAGGGCGCACCATGCATATAGTTGCTTCCCATCAACCTCGAAGCGATGGGGGGTAGGGACCAGTGTGAGGCCATAACCGACGACACGGCCCTGCTCATCAAGTTCCACACTAGGTAGAGTCTGTAGGACTTGCTTAACTTCCTCGACGGGCTTCCCGGTCTCCGCCGCGATGTCCTCAACGGGGACTGGATCGCCCTCCGCCAGCATTTTTAGCAACGGACGGAATAACCACTCCATAGAGACGGCTTCCCCTTGATCAAAAGTTTGATTAAGTTGGGCTGAGAATTCTGAAATATTTTTCATAAGCTTATTCCTCCTTATATTTTCTCCACTTCATTGTTTTAAGTGCCTCCTGCAACATAGCATTAGAATCAAAAGGAACCATTAGCCTGCACAACAAGATAATTTCGATACGTCTTTATCAAACGTCAAGGCTGCAAGCTTTAATCCTTCAGCCATCGTTAAATAAGGCGCAAAGCTATCCGTAAGGTCTTCAATGGTCAATCCAAATTGAACCGCTAACGTTGCCGCATAAATCACATCTCCAGCATTTTCACTCACAATGTGCGCCCCGATCAATTTCTGGGTTTGGGCGTTGACTACAAGTTTATAGACCCCTGTTGTTTCGTGATTGACTAAGGCCCGCGGTACAGCGTCCAACGGAAGGACCGATGTTTTGACATCGTAACCTTTTTCTTTTGCCTGTTGTTCAGTCAAGCCGACTGTGGCGATCGATGGATTGGTGAAGGTTACGCCGGGAACAAAGCGAAGATCGATTTTGCGTTTCGCTAGACCCAACGCATTATTTGCCACAATCCCGCCTTCATAAGCTGCAACATAAACGAATTGCGGACCGAGGGTCACATCGCCCGCGGCATATATTCGGTTATTCGACGTTTGCAAATATTCATTGGTCAGCACTTCGCCTTTTTTCCCTGTTTTCACACCTGCTGATTCAAGGTTTAAAGTCTCTGTGTTCGGCTTTCTTCCTGTTGCCACGAGGACTTGATCGGCTTCGATGACTTGTTCTTGACCGTTCACTTCAATATAAATGCTTGTCGACTTACCGTTTTGCTCAACCTTTTGATAAGTGACCCCAGTGATCAGGTTAAGTCCTTGCTCAGTTAAGGATTCATCGATGGCTTCGGAAATTTCAGGATCGTAGGTTTTAAACAGACGCTCGCTTCTTTGCATGAGAGTCACTTCTGTTCCGAGGTTGTGAAACATTTGACCTAATTCCGCTGCGATATAGCCAGAACCGATCACTGCCAATCGTTGTGGAACCTCTTTTAATTCGAGTGCGGATGTACTTGTTAAATAATCAACCTCATTCATTCCCGGGATTTCCGGAACAGCCGGAGAAGCCCCCGTTGCGATTAAAAAGCTTTTAGACGTGATGTTTTGTCCATTCACTTGTATCGTCTTATCGTCGATAAACGAGGCCTCGCCACGAATGAGATCAAATCCATATTCTTCGATCAAGTCTATATATTTTTCTTGACGCATTTGACTGACTAATCCATCTTTTTGTTCGGTCAATTGGGCAAGGTCCGCAGCACCGGTACTCGTTTGAAGTCCGGTAAACGGATTGTTTTGGGCGAGACCGTTTATTTCACCGGCACGAAGCATGGTTTTTGACGGTACACAACCGATGTTAACGCAGGTCCCCCCGACGGTTCCCCGTTCTACCATGGCCACTTTCGCCCCGTTTTCATTGGCCTTGATAGCTGCAGAAAACGCCGCACCGCCGGAACCAATAATCAGAAGATCGTAATCGCCATCCCGATTGAAATCTACACTGTTTTCAGAGGGCTGGCTTTCTTCCTCTCCGGGTTGATAGCCGGCTGCCGAAATATTTTGCTTAGCCTTTTCGATCTGATCATCGCTGAGTTCAAAAATGGCCTCACCGCGTCGGAAATCGGCCGAAACATCTTTAGCTCCGGCTTGTTCCAATGCTTCGGTTACATGTTCTTCACAGCCTGTGCATGTCATGCCTTGAATGGGTATTTTATATGAATTTTGAGTCATTTGAATCCCTCTTTCTATTTAAAGTTTGATAGACAGTTCTGTACATTTATCTCATATTTATCTTGTCTCATGTTTCCGATCCACGCTCTCTGGAGGCGTACAGCAATCCGTTTTATTTTTTGTTTTTCCATTGCCTTCAGGAGAATTGTATTTGTTCTTCAACAACTTGCTGAGGATCAGAGCAATCATAACAATGGCCAATGCTGCAAAAATGCCGGTCAACCACCAATTTCCTGTCGCACCAGCAAAGAGGGCACCAATACCTGTGCTCCCTAATGCAACAAGGAGAATCGGTCCTGCGCAACAAAGTAAAGGAACCAATAAAGGAACCAATAATATTCCGAAAAAGGCCCAAACACCCCAGCGGTTACCTTTCGAGCGATTCTCATCCATCATTCTCACCACTCTTTCTAAAAAAATTTTATTCTTTGGTTAAGGTACATACATGGCCTATAGCCTAACTTGAAATTTGTTCGTTTAGCTTTTTTACATCTTTCATCTATTTTTTGTTACACCTGATCGGTTGGATTTTAAAATGTACAAATGCCACCAGAACCGAAATACCAGTAATAAGCCATGTACAAACCGGAGAGGAAAATCACAACAGCTGCTATTTTTTGGATAGAACCCATATAGTTGTGCAGAAACTTCTGTACCAATTGTCGTGAAATCAATGAGACCATCGTGATCGCTGTCACCACAATTCCCATACCAAGGGAGTAGATGATGAACTTGATGATCACGGCCGTTACGCTATTGTCATTCAGCGATGCAGAGACCACCAACATAAAGGCTGGCAAGGTACAACCAAGTGATGTCACGGCATAGGCTATTCCGTAAAAATAGATAGACCATTTCCCTGGCTTGACTTGAAAAGATCCTATTTTAATCGGCAAATGCTTCCCAAATAGCATGCCCAACCCCAATAAAGCAATGAGTATACCCATAACCAATGAAAGAATCGGAAAAATCCCTGTTAGTGCGCTTCCCAATCCTCCTATCAACAAACCAGCCAATACAAAAATCGTTAAAAACCCCGTGGTCATCGCTCCACCAAGCCCTAATCCTTTAAAAATTGCATAGCGGAACGAATGATCCTTTGTTTCGCCTCCAATTAAATAGGAGATATAAGAAGGAAGCAAGGCGATACCACAAGGATTAAAGGCCGCAACCATTCCAGCGGTCAGAATGAAGAGAAACGAAAAACTCATAATTCCACTCCTATCTTTAAAACATGGGGCCAATCCCCGCCATAATCCTGTTTAAATTTCGCAAAGCTTTCTTTTGTATCTGTGTTAGGGTCTAAACTAACTGTGATCAATTGAACATCGTTCGGGTTTAGTTGATGAATTTCCTTAAAGATTTCCTCATTGTATATACAAGATGGACACCAGGTTGCCATAAAATAAATGAGTGTGGGTTTCTCATTAGGTAGGCTGACTGGATTTCCTTGAATGTCTTGAACCTTTGATTCATTCGCGGTATCAGATTCTGCTCCACAAGCTGTTAAACCGATTAACAACACCGTCATTATAGCGGTGAAGGAAATGCGTTTTTTCATTCAAATCTTCCCCCATTTATTTATCAGGCCCTCCCATTAACGTTTCAATAATAGGACAGGTATATATCGCCTTTTCATCTGGACACTTTTCTTTTAATTCCTCTAATAACCGTTGGATTCGTAACAAATCCTGCACTTTCTGCTCGATTTCTTTGGTTTTTTGAACGGTAAAGGCGTACATATCTTTACATCTCTCCCCATCTTGATCAACCACACCAAACAACAGGTGGATTTCCTTTAGCGAGAAATCCAATTCCTTCATTCGTTTAATAAACCGTACCCGATCTGCTGTTTCCTCTGAATATATTCGATACCCTGATTCGTTTCTGGGAGGCCCGGCTATCAATCCTTTCCGCTCGTAATACCGAACGGTTTCTTTATTCACATCACACGCTTTAGCCAATTCACTGATTTTCATCTCCATATTGTCACCTCAATAAAAAGTATAAACCCTGTACCATAGTACACGGTCAAGTCATACATTATTTTTTCTTTTATAGAATAATCTTATAAAATAGGTCAGATAAAAAACCTTATTTATCAAGTGTTCACATAAGCTTTTTTAGAAGTTTAAGAATAAAGATATCTGCTCTTCACGCCAAGAAGCCACATTCTTCCGTTGAAAAATGTGGCTGTCAAAAAAGTTATTTTCTTTTTGATTCTAAGATCATATAACAAGATTAGACGATAAAGTGGTTTATAAACATCTCACAAAACGCAAACTTACAACATGTGTGCAATGTCCGAAGCTGCCGTTGGATAGGCAAATATCATTTGTTTCAATTCTTTGGTTGAAATTCCAAAGCGAATGGCTGTTGCAAAGTGGTTAATTAGTTCATCGGCTTCATTACTAATCAAATGAGCACCGACAACTTGATCACTATCCTCGTCAATTAGCACTTTAAACGCAGCAAAGTCCTCATTTGTCCGTTTATACGTAAACCAGTCGGAGATGTTTTTCTGCTTTACTTTAATATTCCGGCCAGAGTTTTTGGCTTCCTCCTCGCTCATACCTACCGATGCCATTTTAGGTACGGTAAATACAGCAGATGGAATCACGGGATATTCAATTTTTTTGCTGTTCCCTTTCAATAAATTAGATGCTACGACATGAGAATCTGCACTGGCTACAGGTGTGAGGGGCAAGCCATCCGTTGCTGCAGCATCTCCAGCTGCATAGACATTCGGGTTACTTACACTTTGCAAATACTCATTAACATGGACACCATGTTTTTTCCTTTCTATATTCCCTTTTTCAAGATTCATATCTAAGGCAGGGACCCGTCCAGCACCATGAATAACAATGTCTGCTTCAAACCGCGTTATATCCTCTTTTTTTCGAGCGTACACATGAAACTTTCCTTGTTCTTTTTCAATGGATTCAACGGAATGTTGAAGATGTACCTGTATGCCAATCTCTTTCGACTTTTCTAAAAGGATATCTACAAGATCTATATCAAAATTCTCCAAAGGTCTTTGACCTCGATGGATAATATGAACTTCTGATCCAGCACGTGCCGCGATATGAGCAAATTCAAACGAAATATACCCACCACCAACAAAGACGATTCTTTGTGGTAATTCATCCAACTCCAAAAACTCATCACTATAAGTAAGATGTTCTTCTCCTTTTATGGGTAAAGGGGTAGGTTTCGCACCACTAGCGATCAAGAAATGACTCCCCTCGAGCACTTCTTTATTCACTTCAAGTTTGTCCTCACTCACGAAAGATGCATTGCCATGATACGTATCGATTCCCTGTTTATTCAATGCTTCCTCTTTTTGGTTCTGTTGCAAAGTTGAATTTATAGTATAA
>NZ_KV840143.1:0-3142 GCF_001839115.1 Staphylococcus sp. HMSC62B09 | reverse complement strand
GCGGAACGTAAATCCAACTACCATCGGCGCTAAGGAGCTTAACTTCTGTGTTCGGCATGGGAACAGGTGTGACCTCCTTGCCATTGTCACCAGACAAGAGAATGATTATACATTCAAAACTAGATAGTAAGTAAATGATTTTGCTTCGCAAAACGTTGAAATAAATTGATTAAGTCTTCGATCGATTAGTATTCGTCAGCTCCACGTGTCACCACGCTTCCACCTCGAACCTATTAACCTCATCATCTTTGAGGGATCTTATAACCGAAGTTGGGAAATCTCATCTTGAGGGGGGCTTCATGCTTAGATGCTTTCAGCACTTATCCCGTCCATACATAGCTACCCAGCTATGCCGTTGGCACGACAACTGGTACACCAGAGGTATGTCCATCCCGGTCCTCTCGTACTAAGGACAGCTCCTCTCAAATTTCCTACGCCCACGACGGATAGGGACCGAACTGTCTCACGACGTTCTGAACCCAGCTCGCGTACCGCTTTAATGGGCGAACAGCCCAACCCTTGGGACCGACTACAGCCCCAGGATGCGATGAGCCGACATCGAGGTGCCAAACCTCCCCGTCGATGTGAACTCTTGGGGGAGATAAGCCTGTTATCCCCGGGGTAGCTTTTATCCGTTGAGCGATGGCCCTTCCATGCGGAACCACCGGATCACTAAGTCCGTCTTTCGACCCTGCTCGACTTGTAGGTCTCGCAGTCAAGCTCCCTTATGCCTTTACACTCTATGAATGATTTCCAACCATTCTGAGGGAACCTTTGAGCGCCTCCGTTACCTTTTAGGAGGCGACCGCCCCAGTCAAACTGCCCGCCTGACACTGTCTCCCACCACGATAAGTGGTGCGGGTTAGAAAGCCAACACAGCTAGGGTAGTATCCCACCAGCGCCTCCACGTAAGCTAGCGCTCACGTTTCAAAGGCTCCTACCTATCCTGTACAAGCTGTGCCGAATTTCAATATCAGGCTACAGTAAAGCTCCACGGGGTCTTTCCGTCCTGTCGCGGGTAACCTGCATCTTCACAGGTACTATGATTTCACCGAGTCTCTCGTTGAGACAGTGCCCAAATCGTTACGCCTTTCGTGCGGGTCGGAACTTACCCGACAAGGAATTTCGCTACCTTAGGACCGTTATAGTTACGGCCGCCGTTTACTGGGGCTTCGATTCGTAGCTTCGCAGAAGCTAACCACTCCTCTTAACCTTCCAGCACCGGGCAGGCGTCAGCCCCTATACATCACCTTACGGTTTAGCAGAGACCTGTGTTTTTGATAAACAGTCGCTTGGGCCTATTCACTGCGGCTCTTCTGGGCTTGCACCCGAAAGAGCACCCCTTCTCCCGAAGTTACGGGGTCATTTTGCCGAGTTCCTTAACGAGAGTTCGCTCGCTCACCTTAGAATTCTCATCTTGACTACCTGTGTCGGTTTGCGGTACGGGCACCTATTATCTATCTAGAGGCTTTTCTCGGCAGTGTGAAATCAACGACTCGAGGAAACAATTTCCTCTCCCCATCACAGCTCAATCTTAAGAGTGCCGGATTTGCCTAACACTCAATCTCACTGCTTAGACGTACAATCCAATCGTACGCTTCGCCTATCCTACTGCGTCCCCCCATCGATTAAAACGATGCTAGGTGGTACAGGAATATCAACCTGTTATCCATCGCCTACGCCTGTCGGCCTCAGCTTAGGACCCGACTAACCCAGAGCGGACGAGCCTTCCTCTGGAAACCTTAGTCAATCGGTGGACGGGATTCTCACCCGTCTTTCGCTACTCACACCGGCATTCTCACTTCTAAGCGCTCCACATGTCCTTGCGATCATGCTTCAACGCCCTTAGAACGCTCTCCTACCATTGTCCTACGGACAATCCACAGCTTCGGTAATATGTTTAGCCCCGGTACATTTTCGGCGCAGTGTCACTCGACTAGTGAGCTATTACGCACTCTTTAAATGATGGCTGCTTCTAAGCCAACATCCTAGTTGTCTGGGCAACGCCACATCCTTTTCCACTTAACATATATTTTGGGACCTTAGCTGGTGGTCTGGGCTGTTTCCCTTTCGAACACGGACCTTATCACCCATGTTCTGACTCCCAAGTTAAATTAATTGGCATTCGGAGTTTGTCTGAATTCGGTAACCCGAGAGGGGCCCCTCGTCCAAACAGTGCTCTACCTCCAATAATCATCACTTGAGGCTAGCCCTAAAGCTATTTCGGAGAGAACCAGCTATCTCCAAGTTCGATTGGAATTTCTCCGCTACCCACAGTTCATCCGCTCACTTTTCAACGTAAGTCGGTTCGGTCCTCCATTCAGTGTTACCTGAACTTCAACCTGACCATGGGTAGATCACCTGGTTTCGGGTCTACGACCAAATACTCAACGCCCTATTCAGACTCGCTTTCGCTACGGCTCCACATTTCCTGCTTAACCTTGCATCAGATCGTAACTCGCCGGTTCATTCTACAAAAGGCACGCCATCACCCATTAACGGGCTCTGACTACTTGTAAGCACACGGTTTCAAGTTCTCTTTCACTCCCCTTCCGGGGTACTTTTCACCTTTCCCTCACGGTACTGGTTCACTATCGGTCACTAGAGAGTATTTAGCCTTAGGAGATGGTCCTCCCAGATTCCGACGGAATTTCACGTGCTCCGTCGTACTCAGGATCCACTCAAGAGAGAATATATTTTCAACTACAGGATTATTACCTTCTTTGATTCAACTTTCCAGATGATTCGTCTAACATATTCCTTTGTAACTCCGTATAGAGTGTCCTACAACCCCAATAAGCAAGCTTATTGGTTTGGGCTCTTCCCGTTTCGCTCGCCGCTACTCAGGGAATCGATTTTTCTTTCTCTTCCTCCGGGTACTAAGATGTTTCAGTTCTCCGGGTCTGCCTTCTGACAAGCTATGAATTCACTTGTCGATAACACGACATAACTCGTGCTGGGTTCCCCCATTCGGAAATCTCTGGATCAACGCTTACTTACAGCTACCCAAAGCATATCGTCGTTAGTAACGTCCTTCGTCGGCTTCTAGTGCCAAGGCATCCACCGTGCGCCCTTAATAACTTAATCTATGTTTCCACCAAACTTTTAGTCAATCGTTCTCATATTACTTCGTTTTCATTCA
>NZ_KV840142.1:0-259 GCF_001839115.1 Staphylococcus sp. HMSC62B09 | reverse complement strand
AAACTAACTACCTATAAGAGTTAATTATGTTAACCAATCCAAAAGGGACAAACACTGATCTGACAGTGTTTGTCCCTTTTAACGTGGATTATGGTTTATGCAGGTTTTATACATCATTGATCTGATGCGTTTTCATCACTTTTCATGAATAATCGGTTTGTATCTTTATTCAGTTTACACAAGTGTAAATTACACAAATTATTATTCATGCGTATACTAGTTAACTAATAAACTTGTTTACCTGTAATTGATATATCGT
>NZ_KV840141.1:0-24423 GCF_001839115.1 Staphylococcus sp. HMSC62B09 | reverse complement strand
TCCAACATTCTTAGAAATGTTAATGGCCACATATCGATTAGTTCAAAAAGCGAAAGATACGGGTCGCGATGAATTGGTAAACAATTTGATAGACGAACAATATTTGATAGATGTAATTAATATTAGAGCAGATTATCAAAGAGTTGGATTCTTTTATCCTGAAATTGCTATGTATTTTAAAAACCCATCAAGAATACTAGGAAGTTTCTTTATTAAACACCACGGTTATCGTGTTCGAATTGATGATATCGAACATTATTTATCTGGATATGTACAATATCAAAAGGCATTTAAAGGTTAGGTAATTATTATGTTAACAATTAAAAAGATATTTAATATTATAGGTGGAGAATTAAAGGACGCACACAATAAGGAAGCAAATGAGATAAATGATTTTGAAACAATTTATAAATTTGTAAATAGTAAAAAAACTGCTTATTTTTCTCCTAACAAAGAAACATGGTCAAGAGAATTAGGTAGAAATAAAAATGCTTTAGACGGTAATGATTTGGTTAATAAAGAAAATGGAGAAATTGGACTAATTATAACTGAAAATTACATTTCTGACTTAAAATTTGAAATCCCTCAAATAATTGTAGAAGATTCTGTTCAAGCATTTAAACAATTAGCTATATATATAAGAAATCAATACACAAACCCAGTTATTGCTATAACTGGATCAATGGGTAAAAGTTCTACTAGAATGTTAATTACAAGCTTGTTGGGTGATTATAATGTACTTGAAAATAGAGGGAATAATAATGTTAGAGCAGCTATTTACAATAATATGCTGAAATTAATAAAAAATCCTGACTTTGCTGTTATTGAAACATCCATGAATGCGATTAATTATCTTGAAAATACCTCTACTTTTTTAAAACCAGACATAGCAATTATTACAGGTATTGGTGAAGCGCATTTTTCTACATTTAAGTCAGTTAAAGATATAGCTAAGATCAAAACTAGAATTTTTGACGGTCTTTCTTCAACCACTGGAATGGCAATTATTAATAAAGACACGTTATATGCAGATTATTTAATTGATAAAGCACATGAAAATGCAAGTAATGTGTTAACTTATAGTATTAATAAAGACGCAAAGGCGGATTTAACTGTTGATAACATTAAGTACAACAAAGGAAGTATTGAATTATCAATTACTAACCAAGAAAATAAAAGTGAAATTTATCGACTCAATACTATTAGTGAAGGAATGGTTTCTAACACATTAGCAAGTATCTTAACTGTTAAAAGCTTAAATTTGTCAGTAAAAAAAGAATTACTAAAAAATTTCAAGCCATTTTTAAAAATTTTAGCATTTAAAGAAATACATGCGAAAACCCATAAACTAACTTTAATTGATGATACACATAATGCCTCTTTACCAGCGATGATAAATGCTATAAGGGCATTTAATAGTCAAACAAAATTTTATTCAGGTCATAAGATAATAGCACTAGGAAAAATTAGTGATTTAGGTCGTAAATCTAATGAAACTCATTTAAGACTAGTTGAAGAATTAGAAAATAGTAATGCTGATTATATTTTATGTAAGGATAATGAATTGAGACAAGTCGTAAATAAGGTGCGAAATAAGAATATAACTTGGTATCCCAACAAAGAATTGTTAATAAATGATTTGAAATATTTATGTAATGAAGATTCTCTTACTTTGTTAAAATCTTCTGTAACTGGAACAGATTTTCCAGAAATAGCTAAAAAATTACCTAATATTTTAAGGGATAATAACATAGAGTTTGATTTTGATGATCTATTTAAAAAATTAAGTGAAGTAGGAAAAAGCTATATTAAAATAAATAATAAAACTGGTGAAATAGTTGAAGAATATAATAGTGGGCTTTCTCAAACGATAGAAGGAATGGGACCATTAATTTATTATTTAAAATCTATCGATGAAAAATTAGAAAATAGAATTATTAATTTGAAAAGTTGGCCGACCAATAATGCCAAAAAAGGATATTTTGAAGGTTTAGAAATTAAAACTTACACATTGCTAGAAAATATGACTGAATCTCCTTATCCATCTGAAATCTATGAGTTAGCTAATGAGTTATTTAATAATCATGCAGATAGAAAAAAATATATAAATAATTTAATAAAAGAGCTGAAATTATCCACTTCAGTAGCTACAAACCTAACTGGTCGTTTTAGAAGTAAAGACAGACAAAGTTATACTGTGAAAGATTTATTTGAAATATATAAACATTATAAATATGATTTATTTAAATTCAGTAATTCTTTTGTATTAGGTCTTAAATACAAAAGTGGCTTTATAAGAGGGAAAGAGGAAATAATAATATTCACTTCCTATAATGATTTAGAGTATTTAAAATCTACAATCGATTTTTAGTAGTTTTTTAGGGCTCTATAATAAATTGGACTGATGACTAAAAATCAGATACTGCACCTAATAAGACTGGTACATATGGCGGTATTACTCACTTTTTCGTTAACTCAGCTACTGTTATTGCACCAACATTAACAGGTTACTTAGTGGCAAGTTATGGCTACTCTTCAATGTTTATGTCAGCCGTGATTGCATCACTAATTAGTGTTGTAGCTATGTGTTTCGTTAAACCTGGTGAAAAGAAAATGGTTAAACATTAACATTAATATTTATAAATATAAAACAAGGCAGTTATCACATTTGAAATGTGTGACAACTGCCTTGTTATTTATATGCTACGATTATTTTCTATATTTTAATTTCGCAAATGCATCATGTTGGTGAATAGATTCTTCGTTACGACATTCAATGTCAAAACCATCTATCCAATCAAATTCTACCAAGTCAGCAGCGATAAGACGAATTAAATCTTCGACGAATCGTGGGTTTTCATAAGCACGTTCTGTAACACGTTTTTCATCTGGACGTTTCAAAATTGGGTATAAGATTGAACTTGCATTTGCTTCCATAGCATCTAGAATTTTATCTTTATAATCATCAACAACCTGGTTGTTTTTATCTAAATAAACTTTAACTGTAACTACACCACGTTGGTTGTGGGCTGAATATTCACTGATTTCTTTAGAACATGGGCATAGTGTTGTTACAGTTGCTTCAATTGTAATTTCTTTACGTGTAATTTGGTCTTGTTCAATGGCTAATCCGTAAGTGACATCGGCATTGCCTACTGCTTTAATGTTCGTTACTGGACTAAAGCGATCAAAGAACCATTTACCCGAAACATCAACACCTGCTGAGTTCTGTTTCATATTCGTCTGTAGTGTACGTAATACTTGATACAGTGTATCGAAATTCAACTCTAAACCATTGTTATAATGTTTTTCGACACTTTCTAGAATACGGCTCATGTTAATGCCTTTTTCATCTTTATTTAAGCTCGTTGAAAAGCTAAATCGTCCCGCCGTTTGGAAACGATCGATATTAACGGGATAAATTAAATTTTTAATACCGACTTCTTCGATTTCAAATAAGAAATTTTTATGTGTACTTTGTAAGTCAGTCATTTCATTTTTAGTTGTTGGTTTTGTACCTTCGATTGGGTCAACTGAGCCAAAGTGCTTCCAACGACCCTCACGTGTGGATAAATCAAATTCAGTCATTGTTTACCTCCCCTTAAGATTCAAAATGATATGTCCAATATGGTTCAACATCTAAGAAACTTTGTGTTTCGCCACCGACTTCTGGACTCGCTAATTGTTTTAAAAATGGACCAGTTTGAGATGCATGTGCTTCGAAAGCTTTCAATTTAAGATCTCGATATGCACGAATGTCATTTAATATATCTGGTTCGCCTAATATTTCTGGTGCATCATTACTAAACGCTACAAGTTGTAAACGTGGTCGTGCTTCTTCAGGCATACGTCCTACGGTTCTTACTACGGCTTCTGCTGTTGCTTCATGGTCGGGGTGGACAGCAAATTTAGGATAGAATGAAATAATCACTGATGGATTTGTTTCTTCAATCAACTTTTTAACCATGTCATCCATTTGTTCATGAGGTTCGAATTCAACCGTTTTATCACGTAATCCCATTTTACGTAAATCGGTGATGCCAATAATCTTCATTGCTTCTTCTAATTCACGTTCACGTATATCAGGTAATGATTCTCTAGTTGCAAAAGGAGGATTACCTAAATTACGTCCCATTTGTCCTAATGTTAGGCATGCATAAGTGACAGGAATGCCGTTATCAATATAACTTGCAATCGTTCCAGCTGATGAGAAGGTTTCATCATCAGGGTGGGGGAATATCATTAACACGTGTCTTTCATCTTTCATGAATAAACCTCCTCTATACTGTAAATGGCTTTTCACTAATCTCGATTGTGGCAGCCAATTGACCTTCATAGTTAAATCCTGCAATTAAAAATTCGTTGTTGTTATTGATTTCGTAATGCGTTAGTCCTTGAACATAGACCCAACCTCCGTCACGAAGTTTTAAACCTACTCTATAAGGGTCTTTTTCTCCACCTTTAAGTTGTGCATGTTCATATGTGACTTGTATATTTCTTAAAAATGTACCCGCATTAAAGACACGTTGATCGAAATGATTTGCATATGCACCATTAGTCGTTTCAACGTGTAGGTATACAGGTTTATTTTCGAATGATGTTAATAATTGTTGTACTTCTTCAGCGTTAATGAGTTCCAACACTTTCACTCCTTGCAACCATACAATATGTTTATCTATTTATTTTACTAAAAAGAAGAGACTAATTGTACATCTCTGCTCAATTTATTCAGAAAAAGTGGTAATTATACCTTTAAAGAGTTGATTTACTGTAAGTATTGTATATGATAAGTGAGTAAATTGTTAGGTTTAGGAGTATCGTTTAAAAATTTATAAGACGGGTAGACTAATGAATGTGAAAGATAAAATAAGAACTGAAGATATATCACTTTAGTAATGAAAGGATGTTTGCATTGGAATTACAATTAGCAATCGATTTATTAAACAAAGAGGAAGCAGCAGAATTAGCTAAAAAAGTTGAGGAATATGTAGATATCGTAGAAATTGGTACGCCAATCGTAATCAACGAAGGTTTACCAGCAGTTCAGCATTTAGATGAAAATATCAACAACGCTAAAGTATTAGCTGACCTTAAAATTATGGATGCAGCAGACTATGAAGTAAGCCAAGCAATCAAATTTGGTGCAGATGTTGTAACAATCTTAGGTGTGGCTGAAGACGCTTCAATTAAAGCGGCAGTTGAAGAAGCACATAAACATGATAAACAATTATTAGTTGATATGATTGCGGTACAAGATTTAGAAAAACGTGCGAAAGAATTAGATGAAATGGGTGCTGACTATATTGCGGTACACACTGGTTATGACTTACAAGCAGAAGGTCAATCTCCATTAGACAGTTTACGTACTGTAAAATCTGTCATTAAGAATTCTAAAGTTGCTGTAGCTGGTGGTATTAAACCAGATACAATTAAAGATATTGTTGCAGAACAACCTGACTTAGTTATCGTTGGTGGCGGTATTGCTAATGCTGATGATCCAGTCGAAGCTGCTAAACAATGTCGTGACGCGATTGAAGGTAAGTAATTATGTCTCAATTTACTAATTACAAATTAATTCTTGAAGAATTAGATCATACGTTATCTCATGTTCAAGATGAACAATATGACCGCTTTGCAAATGATGTAAATGGTGCGCAAAGAATCTTCACTGCAGGTAAGGGCCGTTCAGGATTTATGGCAAATAGTTTTGCTATGCGACTTAATCAACTTGGTAAAGAAGCATTTGTAGTAGGTGAATCAACCACACCTTCTATTAAAGAACACGATTTATTTGTTATTTTATCTGGTTCGGGTTCAACTGAACATTTACGCTTATTAGCTGAAAAAGCACAATCATTAGGTGCTAAAGTTGTATTATTAACAACCAGCCCTGATTCTCCAATTGGTGAGTTAGCTGAAACAGTAATTGAGTTACCAGCTGGCACAAAACACAATGTTGAAGGGTCTGAACAACCATTAGGAAGCTTATTTGAACAATCATCATTATTGTTCTTAGATAGCGTGGTTCTGGGCTTAATGGAAACATTTGATATAAGTGAAGAAGAAATGCAAAATAATCATGCAAATTTAGAATAAATAGTATTTATTTAATCCAATCGATTCCCTTAAAAGGCATCGATTGGATTTTTTAATAGATTAATAAATGACATATCGCTTTTATGGAAAATTCTTAATGTAATAGCAAGTGAGTTATATTAAAAATAATGTTAACATAATATAAAGTGAAGTTAACATTTAAGTACGGAAGAGGTCATATCATGCTAGAAATCATAAAGCGACTTGAATATTACGCTAAGGTTCAGCCTCAATCCATAGCACTGCAAATCGATGATGAAATTGTAAATTATGAGAGTTTATACCAAAAAATATGTGATTGCACTTTGAATTCACCAAAATTTAAGCTTGGAAGTAGGGTGGCACTATTAAGTGACTCTCCAATAGTAAATATCACAAATTATTTTGTTATTTTAATGATGGATGGAGTTCCATGTTTTTTAGATAACAAATGGTCACGCGACACTATTGATAAACTTATAGAAAATTATCATATTGAATATATAACGACTGCTGTCGGAAAGTTTAAACGTACAACATCATTTGGTACATATGATAAATATATAAGTGAGCAATTAAAAGTGGATGACTTGTTACATATTGGATATACATCTGGCACTACTGGCTTACCTAAAGCTTATTATCGTAACGAACATTCATGGATTGCATCTTATGTTGAAAATGAAAAACTTATATATAACTATGAAAAAGCTCTCGCTGCACCAGGTCCACTCGCACATTCGTTATCGTTATATACATGTATTTTCGCATTATATTCAGGTAGAACTTTCATTGGACAACGACAATTTGATGCAAAACGATTCATTTCCATATTAAATGAACAACATTCTAATATCGCACTTTTTCTTGTACCAACCATGTTGCATCAATTACTGAATGTAGATACGACTATCACACACATTAAATCTATATTTTGTAGTGGTGCGAAACTGTCAGAATCATTGTTTAAAACCGTGTCCCAACAATTTAAAAACGCAAATATAATTGAATTTTTTGGAACATCTGAAGCAAGTTTTATTACGTATAACTTTAATCAGACATCACCAACTAACTCTGTTGGTCAAGTATTTCCTAATGTTTCAATTAAACTTGAAGCGCAAGATGATCGGAAAATAGGTTTATTGAAGGTTCAAAGTAATATGATTTATTCAGGGTATGTCGATGTTGAAGTGGTGCAACCTCACAGCTGGATTGAAACCGGAGATTATGCATACATACAAAATAATCAACTTTATTTAGTAAGTCGTAAAAGTGACCGACTTATTATTGGGGGTAAAAATATATATCCTAATGTAATAGAACAGCAAGTGAAATCATTAGATGGAATTGAAGAAGCGGTTGTCGTTGGTGAGCCACATAGACGATTTGGAGAAATTGCAGTATTAATTTATGTAGGAAATCAAGAACTTGATTATAAGACATTGAGACGGTATTTACGACAAATGTTATCAAGATATGAAATTCCTTCAAAGCTTGTAAGGGTAAAAGATTTGCCATTTACCAATAGTGGCAAAGTAGCACGTAACACTGTTCAAACATTATATTTAGAGGGAGCGTTTAAAGTATGAAAGAAGCAGTTGTAATATGGGCTAAAAGAACACCGTTTGGTAAATATGGTGGTGCGTTAAGACATTTAGAACCTGAAGCGCTGTTGTTACCACTTTTTCAAAACTTGAAACAAACATTTCCTGAAGTAATGGATCAAGTGGATGATGTTGTATTAGGTAATGTTGTAGGGAATGGTGGTAATGTTGCGAGAAAGTCGTTACTAGAAGCCGGGTTAAATCATCGAATTCCTGGAGTAACAGTGGACCGTCAATGTGGTTCAGGTTTAGAAAGTATCATATATGCGTGTCGAATGGTGCAGTGTGGAGCTGGGAAGGTGTTTATTGCTGGTGGCGTAGAGAGTACAAGTCGAGCACCATGGAAGATTAAGCGTCCTCAATCTGTCTATGAAATGCAGTTACCACAATTTTATGAGCGAGCTTCGTTTGCACCTGATGGTCAAGATCCAAGCATGATAGAAGCAGCTGAGAATGTCGCACAATATTATAATATTTCTCGTGAAGATCAAGATTCATTTGCAGCACGTAGTCATCGGTTAGTGGCAACGCATTTTAATAATGGTGGTATTAACCGTGAGATTGTTCCTATAACAATTAAAGGAGCGTTGTTTGATAGGGATGAGAGTTTAAAGCCAAATCTGACTGAGGCGCGTTTACAAAGACTACGTCCGCTAATACCCAATGGTACAGTGACAGTTGGAAATAGTTGTATGAAGAATGATGGTGCAGGTTTAGCTTTAATTATGGAAAAGGAAATGGCTGTGGCAATGGGCATTAAATGTGGAATGTTGTATAGAGATGCTGTTACAACAGGTGTGGATCCAACCTTATTAGGGATAGGTCCAGTACCCGCAGTTTCTCAATTATTGAAAAGGCAGAAATTAAATATTGAAGATATATCAGCCATTGAACTGAACGAAGCATTTAGTTCTCAAGTGCTGGCATCTATAAATGAGTTGCATTTAAATATGGATAAGGTAAATCAATGGGGAGGTGCGATTGCCACTGGACACCCATATAGTGCAAGTGGCGCGGCATTAGTTGCTAGATTATTAAACTTACCTAATTGGCAATATGGAATTGCTACGATGGGTATAGGAGGAGGTATGGGAAATGCGGTACTCTTTGAAAAGTGGTGCCAATGAAGCAAAGGAGGTTGTGTTTCATTCCGAGGACGTCCGAATTTATTGTAGTGTAATAGGTAAGGAATATGATGGCAAAGTACCACCATTGATGTGCGCCAAGCTATGGCCTAAATTTGAAATGTTTCAAATCTTTAAAGGTGAAGCCATACGACTAGTTCGTACAAATGTTGAATTGTTTGAAAATTTAGAAAGCGACATACAATATTGTGCATATTTAACGCATAAAAAATCTGAAAAAGTAAAGCAATTTGACCGTTTTATTTTTAAATTGGAAATTAATAAAAATAATAAAACATGTATGATTATCGAACAAACGTTTATTTCAGAGGATGGAATATATGGTTTTTAATAGGGAAATAGTAGAACAGTATTTAGCAATTGTGAATGACGAAAATCCTATTCATGAGTATATCGTTCCAGGACAATTAATCGTTGAAAAGGTATTTTCTATGATGGATGATCAATGGGATAGCTATAAAATTAAGTATGTTCAAACCACTGATATCAATGAAACAATAGATTTTGAAGTGGTTGAAAACGAACGGATTATTGTTTCGAATAAAGTTAATGGGGTAAAACTAGTTATAATTAGAAATTGATAAAATTTTCAATTATAACTAGTTTTGTTTTTATTAAAAATTATGTAAGCGTGTACAAAAGAAAGTTGTTAAATTCTGTAAAATGAATAATATTGTATTTTTGAAATTTATATAATTTTTAGTAATTTGACAACATTTATTAGGTCTGTATAATTATGTAACATAAATAGAAGGAGTGTTACAGGTCATGGATTTTAAAAAAGATAGAATTAACATGGTCGATGGGCAAACAGCGAAGAAAACTGTATTTGCCACGGGTATTGGTAACGCAATGGAATGGTTCGACTTTGGTGTCTATGCGTACACTACGGCATATATCGGAGAGAATTTCTTTTCGCCAGTACAAAACCCACAAATTTAACAAATATTTACATTTGCAGCATTAGCAATTGCCTTCCTATTACGACCAATAGGTGGGATAGTGTTTGTAATCATTGGTGATAAGTATGGTCGTAAAGTTGTATTGACGACGACTATTATTTTAATGGCTCTATCAACATTAACGATAGGTGTTTTACCAAACTACGATATGATAGGATTATGGGCACCAGCGCTCTTACTGCTCGCTAGAATATTACAAGGATTTTCTACTGGTGATGAATATGCTGGAGCAATGACATATATTGCTGAAATTTCACCAGATAAGAAGCGTAATAGTTTAGGTAGTGGTCTTGAAATTGGAACTTTATCGGGTTATATCGCAGCTTCAATTATGATCGCATTATTAAGTTTCTTCTTAAGTGATGCACAAATGGAAGCGTGGGGTTGGAGAATTCCATTTATATTAGGTTTATTCCTTGGTTTATTTGGACTTTATTTACGTCGTAAACTTGAAGAATCTCCAATCTATGAAAATGATGTAGAAACACCAGCACGTGATAACATAGGATTCTTTACAATTATTTGTTATTACTTTAAAGATATCTTAGTATGTTTCGTAGCAGTTGTATTCTTCAATGTAACTAACTATACAGTTACTGCTTATTTACCAACATACTTAGGACAAATTGTTAAAATTGATGAAACAACTACAAGTATGTTAATTACATGTGTTATGGCAGTAATGATTCCGTTAGCATTATTCTTTGGTAAATTAGCGGATAAAATTGGTGAGAAGAAAGTGTTCTTGATTGGTACTGGTGGTCTTACACTATTAAGTATTGTGGCATTTAGTTTACTCAATACAAAATCATTACCATTGATTATACTTGGTGTGTTTATTTTAGGTTTCTTCTTATCAACCTACGAAGCAACAATGCCTGGTTCATTACCAACAATGTTCTTTACACATATTAGATATCGTACAGTAGCAGTTACATTTAATATTTCAGTTTCACTATTTGGTGGTACAACACCGTTAGTTAACTCATGGTTAGTTGAATCAACTGGTAACATTTACGCACCAGCGTATTATTTAACTGCTATTAGTATTATCGGCTTTATTGTGATTGCGGTACTGCATGTAAGTACAGCAGGCAAATCACTTAAAGGTTCTTATCCTAATGTTGACAATAAAAAGGATTTAGAATTTTATGAATCAAATCCTAAAAAAGCATTATGGTGGATTTAAAGTTAAGAAAAAATAAAAACGCATAATAATTATCAATTAAACGCATTGATGCACGTTCGCATCAATGCGTTTTTTATTTTATTTAACTTTAAATAGAAGTACTATAAATAATTAGCGACGTAAAAATATAGCGTCAATGTTAGCAAAGCTTAAAGTTACTCTCTAAGCATACGAGGGGGACAATCCTCGTCTAACATCGACGCTATTTAAATAAGGTGAGTTTAGGAATGATTAATGACTTATAAAGTTACTTATAGTATTAGGGGGCATAAGAACTTTAAAATCAATTTTGGGAATAATTCATCTGTTTGAATTCTCAATTTGGAAAACACTTTTACTGTACTTCGTGTTGTACAAATGACTTAATAACTTAGTTTCATGTTATCAAGGTCATTTTCTAGTAGAGAGAGCAATTTATAGATTTCATTCTTGTTAAACGTTTCATCAAATTTTACCGTAATTGTCTTGAAGGTTTTCGTAATGATTTCGTACATTGGGATACCATTCTCTATATTTTGCTTGTAGATAATCATGATGTGTAATTCCTCCTTTGTCTCTCTACACTTAATATAGTAAAGTAATTTTAAAATAAAAACATGAGTCCAAGGTACCAACTTTGAATACAACGTATAGCCTATCACTTTCTACGACTTAATACCTAGAATTTATAATAAGCCTAAATTAATGTGAATGACTTAAATAAAATAGCTCCTCAATGAATGGTCTTAATAAAGACTTTATTAAGGAGGTTAGTTTGAGTTTATAAAAATTAAGTGTTTACTATTAAACTTCTGTTACGTCTACATCGATGTGTTCAACACGATTATAGGCACCATGATCTACTGGACCTACGAAGTCGTTCATTTTCCAGCCATTTTTAATTGCTGAAGCAACAAATGCTTTGGCACTAATAACAGCTTCTTTAGGTGATTTACCATTAGCTAAGTATGCTGTTGTAGCAGCTGCAAATGTACAACCAGCACCGTGGTTATAGCTTTGTTGGAACATATCTGTTGTTAATTGGTAGAACGTATTGCCGTCATAGTATAAGTCGTAAGATTTATCTTGATCTAACGCTTTACCACCTTTAATAATGACGTTTTGAGCGCCTTGATTAAAGATGATGTCTGCTGCTTTCTTCATGTTTTCGATTGAAGTTAATTTACCTAAACCAGAAAGTTGGCCTGCTTCAAATAAGTTAGGTGTCACAACAGTTGTTTTTGGTAATAAATATTCAATCATTGCATCAGTATTTCCTGGGTTAAGTACTTCATCTTCACCCTTACATACCATAACAGGATCTACTACGAAATATTGTGCGCCTGACTCTTCAAATGCTTCTCCAGCACGTTTAATGATTTCTTGAGTACCTAGCATGCCAGTTTTAACAGCATCTGGACCAATTGAAATCGCTGTTTCAAGTTGCTTTTCAAATAAATCCATAGGAAGTGGTGTCACATCATGAGACCAAGTTTCCTTATCCATTGTTACAACAGCTGTTAAAGCGACCATGCCGTATGTGTCTAATTCTTGGAATGTTTTAAGGTCAGCTTGCATACCAGCTCCCGCACTTGTATCTGAACCTGCAATTGTTAATACTTTTTTTAAAGCCATGTAAATTCACTCCCGACAATTTCTAATCTATGTCTTATAATATCACGTTTATCAGACTACGTGCTAGCTTGAAGTAATGGATAAAATCAATAACTGATTAGGTTAGCATTATGTTAAAATATGGCTTGAGGTGAAAATGATGGAATGGTCAGAAATATTTCATGATATTACGGAACGACACGATTTCAAAAAGATGCACGATTTTTTAGAAAAAGAATATACAACACAAACCATTTATCCAGATAGAGACAATATTTATCAAGCCTTTGATTTAACACCTTTTGAAGATGTGAAAGTGGTTATATTAGGTCAAGACCCTTATCATGGACCGAATCAAGCTCATGGGTTAGCGTTTTCTGTGCAACCTAATGCTAAATTCCCACCTTCTTTGAGAAATATGTATCAAGAATTGGAAGATGATATCGGGTGTCATCGGACATCACCACATTTACAAGATTGGGCTCGTGAAGGTGTCTTGTTATTAAATACTGTTCTGACGGTTCGACAAGGACAAGCACACTCGCATAAGGATATTGGATGGGAAACATTTACAGATGAAGTGATCCAAACTATTTCGAAACATCGTGATGATGTTGTATTCATATTATGGGGTAAGCCTGCACAACAGAAAATTAAATTAATTGATACATCAAAACACTATATTATTAAATCGCCACATCCAAGTCCGTTATCGGCTTATCGTGGGTTCTTTGGTTCTAAACCATATTCAAAAACTAATGATTATTTAGTATCTAAAGGTAAATCACCTATCAGTTGGTGCGAGAATGGGGAGGATTAAATGAATAGAGCGCAAGTGATTCAATTAATTGAACATGAGTTAGTGCAAGCTGATGAAGCTACTAACGAGCAACAATTCGAAAAACATATGTATGCGATTCATACATTAACATCGATATATGCTAATGACGTAAGTAAGACAATGTCATCAAAATCACAAGGTCAGGATTTTACAAATACTATGACTACGTCATTATCAAAAGTAAATCAAAGTTCAAACATATCATCGTTAAAAGGTAAATCCAAAGTGACTGCTGCAGAAATTGAGGCGATGGGTGGAAAAGTTCCAGATTCAATGAAATCGTCACAGAATAATAGTTTGCCATCTAATACAATGGTAACGGATGATGAAATTGGTAATGGAGAATCAATATTTGATTTTTAAACTGAATGAGGAGAATGAATGTATATGATGAAATTATTTATAATACTAGGTGCGCTATGTACAATGATGTCAGTTGGTACTGGGGCATTTGGTGCACATGGTCTTGAAGGTAAATTATCGGACAAATATATGTCAGTATGGGAAAAAGCAGTGAATTATCAAATGTACCATGGATTAGGATTAATCATTATTGGTGTTATTAGTGGTACAACATCTATTAATGTGAATTGGGCAGGTTGGCTCCTCTTCCTAGGTGTGGTGTTTTTTAGTGGTTCGTTATATATATTAGCTTTAACACAAATCCGTATCTTAGGAGCGATTACACCAATTGGTGGTGTATTATTCATCGCGGGTTGGTTAATGCTTATTATCTCTACATTTAAATTTGTAGGATAAAATTTAACATAATTTATCAAATTTATTAGTTTTATTTAAAATTGTAAAGCACTTATATTGTGTCAATGGTATAGATTAAACAACTCACCTTTTGGGTATATAGCATACTTGAGGTGAGTTTATTTTATGAGTGAAAATAATCAAAATCAGGATATAGATAGAGGCGATTTGAAACAGAACCTCTCTGAAAAGTTTGTTTGGGCTATTGCTTATGGCTCATGTATAGGTTGGGGTGCTTTTATTTTACCTGGAGATTGGATTAAGCAATCTGGTCCAATTGCTGCTTCTATAGGTATCGTAATTGGTGCATTATTAATGATACTCATTGCAGTAAGTTATGGGGCCTTGGTAGAAAAATTTCCAGTTTCAGGTGGCGCCTTTGCATTTAGTTACTTAAGTTTTGGTAGATACGTTAGTTTCTTCTCATCATGGTTTTTAACATTTGGTTATGTATGTGTTGTTGCACTTAATGCAACGGCATTTAGTTTATTAGTAAAATTCCTACTTCCAGATTTGTTGAATAATGGGAAGTTATACACGATTGCAGGATGGGAGGTTTACATAACTGAAATCATTATTGCCACTGTGTTACTGCTTGTCTTTATGCTAGTAGCAATCCGTGGTGCAAGTGTATCAGGTTCATTGCAATATTACTTTTGCGTAGCTATGGTTATTGTTGTGTTGCTTATGTTTTTCGGTTCGTTCTTTGGAAATAATTTTGCATTTGAGAATTTACAACCATTAGCTAATCCTAAATCAGGTTGGTTCACATCTATAATTATGATTGTGTCAGTAGCGCCTTGGGCGTATGTTGGCTTTGACAACATTCCTCAAACTGCAGAAGAATTTAACTTTTCACCTAATAATACATTTAAATTGATAGTGTATAGTTTGTTGGCAGCGTCACTGACGTATGTCGTAATGATTTTATACACAGGTTGGTTAAGTACTAATAATGCAAGTTTAAATGGTAACTTATGGGTAACAGGTGCTGAAACACAGTCAGCATTTGGTTATATTGGTTTAGGTATATTAGCTATAGCGATTATCATGGGTATATTTACAGGTTTAAATGGATTTTTAATGAGTGCAAGTCGATTGTTATTCTCAATGGGGCGTTCAGGCATTATGCCAACAGCTTTTAGTAAATTGCATTCTAAATATAAGACACCATATGTAGCGATTATCTTTTTAGTAGCTGTTACATTAATTGCACCTTGGTTAGGTCGTACTGCATTAACATGGATTGTTGATATGTCGTCAACTGGCGTATCAATTGCTTATTTTATTACATGTTTATCTGCAGCTAAGTTGTTCAGTTTTAATAAAGAAAGTAATACGTACGGACCTGTTTATAAGACATTTGCCATTTTTGGTTCGATTGTATCATTTATTTTCCTTCTGTTATTGTTAGTGCCTGGATTACCAGCATCGCTTTCAATGCCGTCATATATTGCCTTAGGTGGATGGTTAGTAATTGGACTGATTTTCTTCGTTATCCGTTATCCTAAATTGAAGCGAATGGATAATGATGAATTAAGTCGATTAATTTTAAATCGTTCTGAAAAAGAAGTTGAAGATATGGTAGATGATACTTATAAATAATTTAACTTTAAAAAGCGCGGGCTCTAGGGAGCCATGCGCTTTTCTAATATCAAGAATAGTATAAATGATGTTATATTCTTTTTCGTGTTCTTGCAAAACCAGATAATATAATTTTAGAAATTTGGTCTGCAAATAATAAGCCGAGCGCAATGGCGCCAGCAATGAGTGTTACTTCAAGCATTGTATTAATCGCTTTACTAAAGTCTAATAGTACTAAATTCTTAGTAGCATCGAACGCTAGACCACCAGGTACAAGAGGAATAATTCCAGGTACCATGAAGATAATTGCCGGTTCTCTCTTTGTACGAGCCATATAGTGACTAATTAAACCTAACGCTAAACTTCCGAAGAAACTTGAGTAGATCGTATGTGTGTTTAAACCTTGATAAAAAAGAATGTAAACCATCCAACCACATGCTCCTACAAATCCGCAAGAGAGATAGAGTTTCCTAGGCGCATCGAAGATCACACAGAAAAAAAGTGAAGCGGTATAACTAAAAATTAAGTTTAATATCCAAAACATTCATTCCCACTCCTAAACTAAGATTAAAACTGAGCCAACGCCAGCGCCAATACCAAAAGCAGTGACGAGTGCTTCTAAGGACTTCGTTGTAAACATAAGCATGTGTCCACCAAATAAATCTTGAATGGCATTTGTTATAAGTACTCCAGGAACAATAGGCATTACAGAGGCAATAATAATTGTTGCAAGATCACCTGTGGGTAATAAATAATGACCAAGTACTGATATAATTCCAATAACGAGTGACCCTAAAAATTCTGGAATAAATTGCGCGTGTAAACGTCTATCTAGTATTTCAACTACAAGATAACCTAAGCCACCCGCTAACAATGCAGTGATAACATCGACAAGTTTACCATCCTGTAAATATAGGAAACTAATAGTAATAATGGCAGCAGCAATTCCCTTGAATAGTAAACTACTATCACGTTTAGCAACATATATATTCTCAAGTTTTAATTTAGCTTCTTCTAGTGTAATTGCACCTTTTGTGATTAAGCGAGAGATTTCATTTGTTTGAGAAATTTTAATGAGATTCGTGTCACGTGAATTAATTCTAAAAATTCGAGGATAAGATTCATTATGTAATGTAAATTGAATAACAGTATTGGTAACAAAGCTATTACTCTCAGGATAGCCTAATTTACGTGCAATACGTGTCATTGTATCTTCAACACGTGTACCTTCAGCACCGGACTCCAATAATATGCGTCCAGCCATCATGACAACGTCTTTAATTAATTTTTCATCTGCATTTTCGTGTATTTGTGTATTATCCATTTCATCACCATTCGTTAAGATGTACTCATAATTATAGTCAATAAGTCTAAGATATAAAAGTCTTTTAGGTTTATGATACAAAATTAAAGTAGCTAATTGAAGTAAGCACGCTTATATTAAAAGTTTCTAAGCTCTGATTCACTCTTATAAAAAGAATCTCACACATTAAGTATGTTTGTGTATAACAAATGCCTAGAAAATCCGCGCTTTAAAATGAAGAAACTATAACAATTAAATGTTAAAAATTAAAAAGAGTGTACATTAATCGTTATAGTATAATGTTGCAATACATTTAAAATAAAAAATATATACAAACTCATTCTATAATGTTTCAAAATATTACAATTTGGTTAAATAATAATTAGTTAGCAATTTATGAATAATATTGGGTAGCGACAATATTTTCATAGTTGTTAATGTTCAGAGTAGTAATTAAGTTCTCCCAAAACACATACTACACTATAATAGCCTGAGGCATAGTAAGTGCCTCAGGTTATCGTTGTTTTAAAACCTATTTAAATGTGGAGATTGATAGGTATTCCCTAAATATTCGTTTATTAAACTATTGTCAAAATAAGATATTGTGGGCATTTATAAAGTTTGGCACGTCATCTTTGTTAGAGACACATTAGAGTTCCATTATCAATTTATTTCTATAAATAAAAAGTTCCCTTCAAAGCCATGTTCAAGCAAGCTTAGAAGGGAACAAGTTATGAATATCACAAAATAGATTTATATAATAGAAAGTTTAGATAGCAAAAAAGTGTTCGAAATCATCTGTTTTTAAGATGTGACCAATATAGAAACCACCAAATTCTCCATATCTAGCAGTTGTCTCATCAAAACGCATTTCGTATACAATTTTCTTGAATTGTAGTACATCATCAGAGAATAAAGTTACGCCCCATTCAAAGTCATCAAAACCAACTGACCCTGTGATGAATTGTTTGATCTTACCTGCATATTGTCGACCAATCATACCATGGTTATACATTAATTTCTTACGTTCTTCCATTGGTAACATATACCAGTTATAAGTCTCATTACGACGTTTATCCATTGGATAGAAACAAATATACTCTGTTCTAGGTAATTCAGGATATAGTCTCGCTCTAACATGTGGGTTTTGATATGGATCTTCATCAGACTTACCTGCTAAGTAATTACCTAATTCAATCACTGATACGTATGAGTATGTTTGAATAAAGAAATCAGCAATACGAAGTTTATTGAGTTCATTTTCAATTTCATTAAGTTCTTTCATTTCTGGACGTAAGTACCATAATAGAATGTCAGCTTTTTGACCTGTAATATTATATAGCGCATAGTCGCCAGCTTGTTGTTCTCTAGCACTAGCTTTATCGTTAATGAATGTCTTGAATTCATTGATCATAGCTTCACGTTCATCCTCAGGCACTAGTCTAAATGTTGCCCAATCTACAGCATAAAATAAATGAAGACTGTACCAACCATCTAAAGTTTCAGCTGCTTCACTCATGTGGATCGCTCCTTTAAAATTGATTATTATTATTTAATACAGATTAAATTTTATCATAAAGAGAATTAGTAAACATACTTAAATGATTACAAATTAGTGAAATGGAAATATCACTATAAATACAGTATAATTAGAGTGCAAAATATTATTATGAAATTATTTAGGAGGGCATTATGTCTAGTTTATTAGATGTATTACAAGAAAAACTTTCAGGAAAAAATGTCAAAATCGTATTACCTGAGGGTGAAGATGAGCGTGTGTTAACAGCTGCTACACAATTACAAGCAACTGACTATGTAACACCTGTAGTTTTAGGTGACTATGACAAAATTAACTTATTAGCTAAAGATAAAGGATTAGATGTTTCAGACATCGAAATCATTAATCCATCTACAAGCGAATTAAAACCAGAATTAGTTAAATCATTCGTTGAACGCCGTAAAGGTAAAGCAACTGAAGAACAAGCTGATGAATTATTAAATAACGTTAACTATTTTGGTACGATGTTAGTTTACGCTGGTCATGCTGACGGGTTAGTAAGTGGTGCAGCACATTCAACTGGAGACACTGTTCGCCCTGCATTACAAATCATTAAAACGAAACCAGGCGTATCTAAAACTTCTGGTATCTTCTTTATGATTAAAGATGATCAACAATATGTATTCGGTGACTGTGCAATTAACCCAACATTAGAATCATCTGATTTAGCAGAAATCGCAGTTGAAAGTGCGAAATCAGCTAAAAGCTTCAGCATGGACCCACGTGTTGCTATGTTAAGCTTCTCAACTAAAGGTTCAGCTAAATCTGACGATGTTGACAAAGTAGCAAATGCAGTTAAATTAGCTCAAGAAAAAGTAGAATCTGAAGGCTTAACAGACGTTGTAATTGATGGTGAATTCCAATTTGATGCTGCTATTGTACCTTCAGTAGCTGAAAAAAAAGCGCCAGGCGCTAAAATCCAAGGTAATGCAAATGTCTTTGTATTCCCAAGTTTAGAAGCAGGTAATATTGGATACAAAATTGCTCAACGTTTAGGTGGTTTTGACGCAGTTGGTCCTGTATTACAAGGTTTAAACTCACCTGTTAACGACTTATCACGCGGTTGCTCAACTGAAGACGTTTATAAATTATCAATCATTACAGCTGCTCAAACATTACAATAATGGACTTAGCGAGTAAATACTTTAATGATATCGATTGGCGCTATGTAGATCATTCGTCCGGTTTAGCGCCAATGCAATCATTTGCTTTTGACGATACGTTTTCAGAAAGCGTAGGTAAAGATTTATCATGCAATGTGGTCAGAACATGGATTCACCAACATACCGTTATTCTCGGTATTCATGATTCGCGTTTACCATTTCTTAAAGATGGTATTCAATATTTAACTGATGAAATAGGTTATAACGCAATTGTGAGGAATTCGGGGGGGCTCGGTGTCGTGTTAGATCAAGGAGTATTAAATATCTCACTTATTTTCAAAGGTCAAACGGAAACGACAATTGATGAAGCATTTACAGTAATGTATTTATTGATTTGCAAAATGTTTGAAAATGAAGATGTAGAGATTGATACACGAGAGATTGAGCACTCATATTGCCCAGGAAAATTTGATTTAAGCATTGATGGTAAAAAGTTTGCCGGCATTTCACAGCGTCGTGTACGTGGTGGCATTGCAGTGCAAATATACCTTTGTGTTGAAGGATCAGGTTCAGAACGCGCGGAAATGATGCGTGTCTTCTATGAACATGCACTTAAAGGTGAAGTAACCAAATTTAAATATCCGGATATACAACCGGAATGTATGGCATCACTGGAAACGTTATTTGGGCGAGATATTAAAGTCCAAGATGTGATGTTCCAATTATTACACGCTATTAAAGATTTAGGTGGCAATCTGAATATGGATTCAATCACTGAAGATGAATGGACACGTTATGAAGGTTACTTCGACAAGATGATAGATCGTAATGAGAAGATGAATCGTTCAATAGAATCTAATTAAGCGTGAAACAACTTTTAAAAATGAAAATTTGATACAGTTAAAGAGGCTGGGACAAAATAAAATGTCTCAGCCTACTTTATCATGTTGTCAGTAGCTGACTGGTTTGAAAATGCGCTTGAGTCAAGCGTTTTTTCAAACCTAGTCATCCTTGCCTGGTAGGCGGGGCGCCAGCAAAGAGAATTTCCTAAAGAAATTCTACAAGCTAAGCAAGCTGGGGATACAACGAAATAAATTCTGAGAAAATATTATTTCTGTTCTACTCCCTTTTCATTTGAAATAATGTAAATTTTGGTGGAATTATATATCAAATTTATTATAAATTGCTATATTCCTATTACTTTTTATAGTAATATAGTTTAGGTGGATTAATATCAAAACGATGTAGATTGTGTATCATTTTAATATATTGATGGTGGAAATTAATCAAGAACTAAGGCCATCTTAATTAAAAGACTAACATGGCAGTATGTTAGGGATTTTAATTTTAGGGTATAAATATTTTTGAGTTTTAAAGTTAAATTAACTGAGTCTATCTTTTATTCAAGTCGAAAAAGGTTGCAAAAAATGTGGATAGACTATGACATGCAATTATAAAGTTAATTTGCGTACACACTACGATAAAAGGTCAGTAATTTAAATAGAAATTGACATAGGCATTTATAGAGTTGGAAGATTTAGGATATATGCATGATAAGTATATACACTGACCTCGAAAATAATTTTTCAGAAAGAATATTAAAGGTGAGATATCATGGTACAACGTGGCTATGGGGAGTCTAACGGCAAAATAATATTAATCGGGGAGCATGCGGTAACATTTGGTGAACCTGCAATTGCGATTCCGTTTACTTCAGGAAAAGTAAAAGTCTTAATTGAAAGTTTAGAAAAAGGTAATTACTCAGCGATACAAAGTGATGTCTATGATGGACCACTTTATGATGCGCCAGAACATTTGAAATCTTTAATTGGACATTTCGTAGAGAATAAAAAGGTAGAAGAGCCATTATTAATTAAAATTCAAGCAAATTTACCACCATCTAGAGGCTTAGGATCAAGTGCAGCCGTTGCTGTCGCTTTCATAAGAGCAAGCTATGATTATTTAGGTTTACCACTAACTGATAAAGAATTATTAGAAAATGCAGACTGGGCAGAACGTATAGCTCACGGTAAACCAAGCGGTATAGATACTAAGACTATCGTTACGAATCAACCTGTTTGGTATCAAAAGGGCGAAGTTGAAATATTAAAGACCTTAGATTTAGATGGTTATATGGTGGTTATCGATACAGGTGTTAAAGGTTCTACTAAACAAGCAGTCGAAGATGTGCATCAATTGTGTGATAATGATAAGAATTATATGCAAGTTGTTGAACATATTGGTTCTTTAGTGTATTCAGCAAGTGAAGCGATTGAGCATCATAGTTTTGATCAATTAGCTACAATCTTTAATCAATGTCAAGATGACTTGAGAACATTGACTGTGAGTCATGACAAAATAGAAATGTTTCTTCGCTTAGGAGAAGAGAATGGCTCAGTTGCTGGCAAACTAACAGGTGGTGGCCGTGGTGGTAGTATGCTTATCTTAGCTAAAGAATTGCAAACAGCTAAGAATATTGTCGCTGCAGTTGAAAAAGATGGTGCACAACATACATGGATTGAGAAGTTAGGAGGATAAACCATTGAAAAAGAGTGGTAAAGCACGCGCACATACGAATATTGCACTGATTAAATATTGGGGTAAAGCCGATGAGGCATTAATCATACCAATGAATAACAGTTTGTCAGTTACACTAGACCGTTTTTACACTGAAACGCGTGTAACATTTGATGAAACATTAACAGAAGATCAGTTGATTCTTAACGGGGAAGCTGTAAACGCTAAGGAAAGCGCTAAGATTCAACGTTATATGGAAATGATTCGTAAAGAAGCTGGGATTTCAGAACATGCGCTTATTGAAAGTGAGAATTTTGTTCCAACAGCTGCAGGATTAGCTTCGTCAGCAAGTGCATATGCTGCATTAGCTGGTGCGTGTAATGAAGCTCTACAATTAGGTTTGTCTGATAAAGATCTTTCACGTTTAGCGCGTCGTGGGTCTGGTTCAGCATCTCGTAGTATTTATGGTGGATTTGCTGAATGGGAAAAGGGACATGACGATGAATCTTCGTTTGCACACCGTGTTGAAGCGGATGGCTGGGAAAATGAACTTGCTATGGTTTTTGTTGTTATCAATAACAAATCTAAAAAGGTATCCAGTCGTTCAGGTATGTCACTTACACGTGATACGTCACGTTTTTATCAATATTGGTTAGATAACGTTGAACCAGATTTGAAAGAGACTAAAGAAGCCATTGCTCAAAAAGATTTCAAGCGTATGGGTGAAGTTATTGAAGCTAATGGTTTACGCATGCATGCAACTAATTTGGGAGCACAACCTCCATTTACATATTTAGTACCAGAAAGTTATAATGCTATGCGTATCGTTCATGAATGTAGAGAAGCGGAGTTACCTTGCTACTTTACAATGGACGCGGGACCTAACGTTAAAGTATTGATTGAAAAGAAAAATCAACAAGCTATAGTAAATAAATTCTTACAAGAATTTGATCAATCACAAATCATCACAAGTGACATTACCCAATCAGGAGTCGAAATAATTAAGTAAGGAAGAGATATAATGATTCAGGTGAAAGCACCAGGAAAGCTTTATGTAGCAGGTGAATATGCAGTGACTGAGCCAGGATATAAGTCTGTCTTAATTGCGGTCGATCGATTTGTTACAGCTTCAATTGAAGCTTCTAATGCAGTAACAGGTACGATTCATTCCAAGACATTACATTATGAACCTGTAACGTTTAATCGCAATGAAGATAAAATTGATATCTCCGATGCTAATGCTGCTAGTCAATTAAAGTATGTTGTAACTGCAATTGAAGTTTTCGAACAATATGTGAGAAGTTGCAACGTCAAATTGAAGCATTTTCATTTAGAAATCGATAGTAATTTAGATGATGCTTCAGGTAATAAATATGGGCTTGGTTCTAGTGCGGCAGTTTTAGTGTCAGTCGTCAAAGCATTAAATGAGTTTTACGATATGCAATTATCTAACCTATATATTTATAAACTTGCAGTCATTTCTAATATGCGATTACAAAGTTTAAGCTCATGTGGTGATATAGCTGTAAGTGTATATAGTGGCTGGCTAGCTTATAGTACTTTCGATCACGATTGGGTCAAACAACAGATGGAAGAAACATCAGTTAATGAAGTATTAGAAAAAAATTGGCCGGGTCTTCATATTGAACCTTTACAGGCCCCAGAAAATATGGAAGTCTTAATCGGTTGGACAGGTTCGCCTGCTTCATCACCTCATTTAGTCAGTGAAGTGAAACGCTTAAAATCAGATCCTTCTTTTTATGGAAGATTCCTTGATCAATCTCATACATGTGTTGAAAATCTTATCTATGCGTTTAAAACAAATAATATTAAAGGTGTTCAGAAAATGATTCGACAAAATCGTATGATTATTCAACAAATGGATAATGAAGCGACAGTCGACATTGAAACTGAAAATTTAAAAATGTTATGTGATATTGGAGAACGTTATGGTGCTGCTGCCAAAACATCAGGTGCTGGCGGTGGCGATTGCGGTATCGCCATTATTGATAATCGCATTGATAAAAATCGTATTTATAATGAATGGTCATCACATGGTATTAAACCGTTGAAATTTAAAATTTATCATGGACAATAATAGTATAAACTAATAAATGAGTAGGACTAAATTCAAATGTTGAATCAGTGTCTTGCTCTTTTTTGGGCTCTACGTCAAATCGGACTGATGAG
>NZ_KV840140.1:0-13087 GCF_001839115.1 Staphylococcus sp. HMSC62B09 | reverse complement strand
GGTATCTTTTGGTTATAGAAATTATGATAATTTGAGTAATCGAATTATTATAACTTCGCGACTATTTGTCTCAACAACAAAGAAAGAGATTAAACAACCTAATGTTGCTTAATCTCAATATTTGGACTCATCAGTCCGATTTGACGTAGAGCCTAAAAAAGTGAAGCTCATACGGTATAAAATTGATGAAAGTCTTATCCCTCAATCTTTGAAAAAAGATTGGGGGTCTTTTTTTATGCCTAAATTTAACTTTGTGATAAATGTCGCAAATGAAAATAGAATTGAAAATTTATCACTTTTACCACTTTTTTAGAGTGACAAAAGTGGAGGAATTTTGAAATATTTTATAAATATATATTTTATTTATGGAGTACACATTATTAATTAAGGAGGTCATTATAATGACGCTAAGCAAACAACTTAAAACGTATATTACTGAACGATTTAAATTAAATTATCAAGAAACTTGGGCTTGTGAAACCGTAGATGCGGTGGCTGAAGATGTATTACCTGAAAAATATATTAAAAATAGTCCACTTGAAAATAAAATTTTAAATACTTTTACCTATTACAATGATGAATTACATGAAATCAGCATTTACCCTTTTTTATGTTATCTAGATAAGGAATTAGTAGCAATAGGTTATTTAGATAATTTTGATTTAGACTTTATATTTTTGAATGACACTCATCAAGTTATTATTGATGAACGCTACTTGTTACAAAAAGGGGGCCAATAATTATGAATTGGATCAAGGTCGCTCAACTATCTGTCACAGTTATCAATGAAGTCATTGAGATCATGAAAGAAAAACAGAATGGAGAAAAATAGTATGAACATCAATCGATACATCACAAGAGGAATTAATGAAAGTATTCCACTAGACCTTCAAATCTTACTTTGGAATATGGTAAAAGAACGGGACAATCAACCTCATACAGATTACCTACACATTTTTAGACTACAAGAAGATGAGAATATACTCTCAATCACATATGAACAAGAACAACCCGCATATAAATTGGAATATAACTATATAAACTATGTAAAAAATCAAAACACATTACCTAAGAAAGTCTACGTCATTCGTGAAGATGATGTAGACGTTTTTTATTATGTGATGCTTTTACCAGAAGAATATTAAAAGGAGTGACGATGATGAATACAATCAAAAGTACGATATACACAGAAGCGATTTTTAGCGACGATGAACAACACCGCTACTTACTCAAAAAGACGTGGGATGAAAAGAAGCCTGCATGTACGGTAATCACCATGTACCCTCATCTAGATGGCGTATTATCACTCGATCTTACTACTGTTCTCATTCTCAATCAGTTAGCCAATTCAGAGCAATACGGTGCTGTATATCTTGTAAATCTATTTTCGAATATTAAAACACCCGAAAATCTTAAACATATCAAAGAGCCATACGATGAGCACACAAACATTCATTTGATGAAAGCGATAAGTGAAAGTGACACAGTGATTCTAGCTTATGGAGCTTATGCGAAGCGTCCCGTTGTTGTTGAACGCGTTGAACAAGTGATGGAAATGTTAAAACCTCATAAAAAGAAAGTAAAAAAGCTCATAAATCCAGCAACGAATGAAATTATGCATCCGCTTAATCCTAAAGCGCGTCAAAAATGGACATTGAAATAAAGGAGGATTATCTATGAACCATGAAACTAAACAATCAGATTGGCGAACGGTTGCTAATTGTTTAGAATCGCAAATTTATATATCGATCGTAAAAGGATTAGTACATCATTTCACAGCGATTGAAGATGAAGAAATACTTGATAAAATCTATGATGATTTTATGAATGATGACTCTATAACAACGGTACTTAACAATGATTTACAGACAATCATTAACCATTATCTATCAAAATAAAGACTATACTAATTACAATAAAAACAGAGCATCCTTCACTTTGCGGTGAGGGATGCTCTTTTAGTTTATTTTTTTAGTGATTACTCAATACGAGAGTAATATAAAAATTATTTAAGGTTAAATGTATTACTAGTAAATATTTATAATTTTAATTTTTCATCACTTAATTGTTAGTTTAAAAATTAAATATATTTCAAAATTCTGTTATAAATAATAATATAATGTAACTAGTAATAAATATTTATTTATGAATAGGAGTAACTACTAATGAATTTATCATCTATAATTCAAAAAATAGGTAATACATATTTAAAAGAGAAAAAATCAGGTAATTTTACGGAAGCACCCGTTGGAAAATTAGTAAGAGATGATTTAGTTCAAGAATTAAAAAAAATTGAAGAGTTAAAAGATTTTAAAATTAAAGGAAGTATCGGTAATGGACAATTTGCTTCTATACCTTGGGTTGCTATGATGAATAAAGAAATAACAAGCTCAACTACAAAAGGTATAGACATTGTTTTCTTATTTAGTGGTGATGGAAACAAAGTATATTTAACTCTGAATCAAGGCTCTACATTTTTTAAAAACAAAAATTTAAAGGAAAAGGAGATATTAAAAATCTCAAGATTAATCTATGAACTAATAGATTCTCCTGAAACTGAACCTATTAGTATTGATTTAAAATCCACTACTCCATTAGGCAAGAGCTATGAAAAAACTACAATCAGTGGTTTTGAATACGACATTAACGATATGCCATCTTCAATAGCAATAAAAAAAGATATCATAAAACTTTTGAATGACTATAAACAAATAGTTACTAAATATAAAGAAAACGGTAATGATATTGAACAATTCTATCGATATGTATTAAGTTCAAAATATAATAAATACCAACTATTTAAAAATTTATTTGAAAACTTTGTAAAGCAAAGCCAAAATAATATCATTAGTGATAAAAAAAGTAATGTAATACCAGAAGAAGGTCTTGAGAGTGTAGAAATTAAAAAAATCAAGGACTATAATTCTATATGCATAGATAACAATGATTTTCATGTTCATCTGTTTAATAGTGGACAATATGGAAGAAAAGATGGCAATGGAAGTGGAAAAATACCATATATATGCTATCAATCTTCTCATAAAAAATGGATAACTATAAGAACAACTTTTGAAAATTATAAAATGATTAATGTAAGTATTACAATATGGGATGAGTTAAAACAAGTAGACCAAAAAACAGGACGTAATTACAACCTTAAAGATATGAATTTATTTTCTAGCAATTCGCCTAATGATTATTTCAAACAATTTTATGATGATTATATAAGTTATAAAAATGAGAGTGATGTAATGGGAGAAAAAGACTTTGTAAAAGATTTAAATAAAAAGTTAATGAAATCAAAAAATATTATTTTAAGAGGATCTCCAGGAACAGGAAAGAGTTATTTAAGTAAAGCAATAGCTTCAGAACTAATTGGCACAGCAATAGAAGAATTAGAAGACTCAGATCAATTTGAATTTGTTCAATTTCATCCTAGCTACGATTACACTGATTTTGTTGAAGGGATTCGACCTACCGTTTCTCAAACTGGGGAAATGGGTTTCGAATTAAGATCCGGCATATTTAAAGAATTTTGTAGTAAGGCCGCACGTTCACTTAATAATTCTGAAAATAAGAAATTTGTATTTGTTATAGATGAAATAAATAGAGGAGAAATTTCAAAAATATTTGGAGAATTATTTTTCTCAATAGATCCTAGTTATAGAGGAAAAAAAGGATCAGTAAAAACGCAATATACTAATATGGAGAAATCTGAAGACAAATTTTATATTCCAAATAATGTTTATATTATTGGAACGATGAACGATATTGACCGTTCAATAGATACTTTTGATTTTGCAATGAGACGTAGATTTAGATTTATTAAAATTGAAGCAAACGAAAATACGCAAATGTTGGAAACTTTAGGTGATAAAAAAGATGAAGCAATTGATCGAATGGTAAGACTCAATGAAGCTATTTCAAGTGTTGAAGAATTAAATAGTAATTATCATATAGGTGCTGCATACTTCTTAAAGTTAAGAAGTATGACTTTTGATGAACTGTGGAGAGATTATTTACAGCCATTATTAGCTGATTATATTAGAGGTATGTTTAACGAAGAAAACATTATGAATAGATTTGAATCTGCATATTATGGTAATTCTTCAGAATTAGGTGAAGATAATGAAGAAACTTGAAATAGAGGATAATACTTCTTATTCTTCTTTAATATTTAATGATTTACCGAATATTGTTGATTGTATACTAGATAAGACGCTATTAGAATTAGAACACACAGGCGTTTTTATATTTCCTGATAATTTAAAAAATGAGAATAGTATTTCAGAAGAGCAAATAATTCTTCAGAGTAAATACGAAACATACTACACCAAAAATATTATGGGTTTTTTGGGTTACGGTGATGAGAACTTAATTATTAAGTCTCGTTTTTCAGATAAAGAAGACAAAAAAGATTATTTTTTTCAATATTTATTAGAAAATGTTTTGAAAATGCCACATGTAATCGACTTAAGTACGCTTTTAAATAAAGAAGATAATATTATAAATTTACTTATCTTTCTGTTCCCATATTATCTGAAAAAAGCTATGCGGAAAGGACTATTTAAACAATATACTAGAAATAAATATAATGATGATAATTTAAAAGGGACGATTGATATACCAAGACATATTAAACTAAATACCCCCTTTGTAGGAAATATTGCATATAATCAAAGAGAATTTTCATATGATAACTACATCACTCAGTTAATTAGACATACAATAGAATTTATTCAAACGAAGAAAATAGGAATGAATTTACTAGGTAGTGTTAAACGTGAATCTGAAATGATACGTGAAGCAACAAGCTGTTACAATCGTTTGGATAAAAATAAAATTATTATGAGAAACGAAAAGAGACCGCTTCGTCATGCGTTTTATAAAGAATACAGAGAATTACAAAGACTTTGTTTAATGATTTTACAACAAAAAAAACATTATGTTGGTGATGAGATCAAAAAGATCCATGGTATTTTATTTGATGGAGCCTGGTTATGGGAAGAATATATTGCTACATTAATAACTGAAGATTATTATCATCCTCAAAATAAAGAAAAATACGGTGGGCAAAATTTATTCACTAAAGAAGATGGTAGAAAATCAGGTAAAATTTATCCTGATTTCATTAGTCGAAATGAGCGTTTTAGAATTATTGGTGATGCTAAATATAAACCAATTACAAATATTGGTAATCAAGATTATTTTCAAGTTTTAGCGTATATGTTTAGGTTTAATTCTAAGACGGGATACTATTTCTACCCAGATCGTAAACATATACAAAAGCAAGTATTGTTTTTAAATGAAGGTCTATCTTATGAAAAAAATGAACGAAAACGTGGAAATGTTAACTTAATTAAATTAGGACTTAATATCCCCAAAAATAATGAAAGTTATGAAGATTTTACAAAAAAAATGAAACAAGAAGAACAAATATTTCTGAGTGAATTAAACTAATATAAATAAACTAGAGCATCCTTCACTTTGCGGTGAGGGATGCTCTTTTAGTTTATTTTTTTATTGGTTACTCGCCATAAGCTCTGCTTGTTCTACGACTTGCTCTACAGCCATTTTTTGTAAATCTGGTGGATAGCCATATTTTTTAAGCAATCGTCTAACAGCTACGCGCATTTTAGCTTTTGCGCTATCACGTTTAGACCAATCAACACCCATGTTTTCTTTCACTGTTTTAGTTAGCTCATGAGCAATCGCACGTAGCTCTTTGTCTTCCATCGCTTTTTTCGCTGTTTCATGTGAAACTAAAGCATCGTAAAATGCGATTTCATCTGAATTTAAACCTAATTCATTTCCTCGTTGTTGTTCTTGTTTAATATCTTTAGCGAGTTGAATGAGTTCTTCAATCACTTTTGATGTTTCAATAGAACGGCTATTATATTTATTAATCGAATTTCCTAACATCTCAGAGAAACGCTTAGATACTGTCGCATTCGTTTTCATTAATGATTTGACTTGCCCTTTGAGTAATCGATTTAATAATTCTACCGCTACATTTTTTTGTTTCAAACCTTCGACATCTTTTAAGAAATCATCTGATAGGATTGATAAATCGGGCTGTTCAAGACCTAGCGTTTGATAAACATCAATGACATCTTCAGTCACAACAGATTGTGATACCAATTGATTAATCTCTGCTTCAACTTCTGCAGGAGTTTTACGTGTTTTCCCTTCTTTTGGTGGTTGTAATAATTTAACAAGTCCAGCTTTAACTGCTTTAAAGAAGGCAATCTCATCGTTAAGTTCTTGGGCTGTGGGTTCAGTCGCACAAAGCGCAAAGGCTTTCCCTAACTCTGTGACTGTTTTAATAAAACGTTGGCGTTCATCTTCGCCTAAACCAATCACATAATCCATCGTATCTGAAATCGCATAATAACGTTCAGACTTTTTCTCTGAATTAAACTTAGAATAGTCAAGATTATATAACATATCTTGAATCACATCATACTTCAATAACATCAATTCAACAGCTTTATCTGTATCTATTGCCGTTTGAGCTTGATCAGATTCTGTATATTCTTTAAGTGCCTCTTTTAAACTTTCAGCGATACCCACATAATCGACAATCAATCCACCCGGTTTATCTTTAAATACTCGATTGACTCGGGCAATTGCTTGCATCAAATTATGCCCTTTCATTGGTTTATCAATATACATCGTATGCATAGAAGGAACATCAAACCCTGTCAGCCACATATCTCGAACAATCACGAGTTGTAATTCATCATTCACATCTTTCATACGTTTTTCTAATAAATTACGGCGTTTTTTAGGACCAATATGTCTTTGGAAAGAAGCTGGGTCACTAGAGGAGCCCGTCATTACCACTTTAATGACCCCTTTATCATCATCATCTGAATGCCATTCTGGTTTTAGACGAATGATTTCATCATATAAATCAACAGCAATTCGACGACTCATGGTCACAATCATTCCTTTACCTTTCATCGCTTGTTGACGTGTTTCAAAGTGTTGGATGATGTCTTTCGCTAGGGCTTCGATACGAGGTTTTGCGCCTGCTAAAGCTTCAATACGGGACCATTTTGATTTTAAACGTTGTTTTACATCCTCTTCTTGATCTTCAGTAATGTCATTATACGCTTCATCTAAATCTAAATCTAAACTTTGAGGTAGATTTAATGGAATTATACGACTTTCATAGTAAATTTTAACGGTACTTCCATCAGCGACGGCTTGTGTCATATCATAAACATCGATATAGTTTCCGAAAATCATTTGCGTATTTTTATCCGTTGAAGCTACGGGTGTGCCTGTAAATCCTACGAATGTTGCATTCGGTAAAGCATCTCTTAAATATTTGGCATAACCATATTTAATGCCTTCACCTTTATCATCGTATTTTGCGTTAAAGCCATATTGTGTACGATGTGCTTCATCTGCCATAACAATCACATTTTTACGTTCTGTTAGGGACGCCATGGTCGTTTCATTTTGTTCAGGTTCAAATTTTTGCATGGTTGTAAATACAATACCACCCGACTCAACAGATAATAATGATTTTAATTCTTTGCGCGTTTCAGCTTGTTTTGGCGTTTGTCTTAATAATCCTTTACCAGATCGACCTTTTGATTTAACAAACGTACTGTACAGCTGGTTATCTAAATCATTACGATCCGTTACGATGACTAAGGTAGGGTTATTAAGCATTTGAATTAATTTTCCTGAGAAAAAGACCATAGTTAAACTTTTACCAGACCCTTGGGTATGCCAAATGACGCCACCTTTACCATCACCTTGTCCAGATGAAGCTAATAAAGCTCTATCAATAGCTTTATTAACGGCATAGTATTGATGATATGCTGCTAGAATTTTACTGATATGCCCTTTACCATCATCTTGGAATAATACAAAATATCGAATTAAATCAAGTAGAGTATTAGGATTTAACATCCCATGAATCAGTACGTCTAAGCTAGCTAAACTTGACGAAGATTCTGTTTCTCCATCTTTAGAACGCCAAGTCATAAAACGATCATAGTTCGCAGTTAGTGAACCGGCTTTAGTATTAATACCATCACTTGTAACAAGCACTTCATTAAATGTAAATAATTGTGGAATACGCATCTTATACGTTTCTAATTGATGATAACCATCTTCGACGCCTACGGTTTCATTGGTTGAATTTTTAAGTTCGATCACAACGATAGGCAAGCCATTGATAAAGAGGACAATATCGGGACGTTTTGTATAGTCTCCGTTAATGACAGTGAATTGATTGACTGCTAAAAAATCATTGTTTTGTGGATGTTCAAAATCAACGATTTTAACAATTTCTACTACCGATTGTCCTTCGTCATCATAGTCTTCGATTTCAATACCATTGATCAAATTTTCATGAAAGGTAAGGTTATTTTCTAAAAGATTGGGCGACTTCTCTAAAGTTAGTTCATGTATGGCTTTTTCGATAAAACGATGATGAATATCTGAATTAATCTTTCTTAATGATTTTTCTAATCGTTCATGAAGGACAACATCTTTATCACTTTTACGTTCTGGCGCTAGACCTGTCATACTAATCTCATTACCTTTTTTGTAGTCATAGCCCAGTGATTGTAGCCATTCTAATGCGACTTGTTCTAAATCATCTTCACTAAATTGAAAGCTCATCTTCATTCACCTCGATATCATCAGGTATCTCTATTTCCCCCGACATTAATTTTGGTAGTAAAGTATCTCTTAATTGTGTTAGTTTTTGGTTTTCTATATTTTTTTGGTCCATCATTTTTAAAATATGATTATTTTCCTTTTGATATGTTGATAGCAAAGTTTCATTAGTTGGCATTGCTACTTTAGTGTTCTTAATATCTTTTTGAGATAATAGAGGTTGTGTAGAACCTCTATTCAATGATATATAGTCTATACTTTTAAGTACTTGATATATAATGCTTTCAAAATCACTGATTATTACAAAAGTATTATCTGATGGCCATGTTCTTGTAGAAAATCTTTGGATTACACCATGAGTTCCTACTCTTCCAATTATAATAATTTTTTCATTATATAAATAATCATTGGTATAACCCATTATTTTACTAGCACCAATTATTGGCACCACATTTTCTATATCTTTTTTATCAACTTTATTTTTAGGTCTTTTACCACTTTTTATTTTTATATAATTTCCTAATTCATCAACTTTCCAACCGCTAGGTATCTCACCTAGTTCACTATCAATCATCTCGCCACCACTTGATTTGTACGGATTTCCATTTTCATCTGGGAATTCAAAATCAACAAACCAACGTTTGAACAGTGTTTGTGATAGTTCCTCTAGGTTTGCTATGATTCTTTTATTAAGTTCTATTTTTTTATCTAAAATTTTTAAAATAGAACTTATAATAGTTTCTTTTCTTTTGCTTTTAGGAGAATAAATTTCTAAATTATCTAGTATAGGTTTTGTGAGATATTTAGTAGCACTACCTATTGATTGCGAACGTAAAAAATTCAATTTAAATTTAAGATAATAATATAAATAATCAATATCTATGACGTCAAATTTAGGTTTTATAATATATGTCCTTTGATAAGCGTCAAATTTTCCATTGAATCTATTTATATGGAAAATTCCATTAGCATTATTGCCAGCAAGTAAGATTACATCATCATCATATGAATAAGAATTAATTGTTAAAGGATTAGGAGCACAAGTGAAAAATTTATATTTGCCATTTTCAATCGCAGCATTAGAATTAAGTCGACCTGTCTTATAATCGCTTATTTCAGATAAAAGATATTTTTTAAACTCCATAGCCTAATCCCTCCAATGATTTGCGGATTTGGTTTTCAAGTTCTTTTGATTTCGCAAATTGTTCGCTTAATTCAGAAGTAATGCGTTCCATTTTTTGCTCAAACGGTTCTTTATCTTCTTCAACATCAGTTAAACCTACATAACGTCCTGGCGTTAAAATATATTCATTATTCTTAATTTCTTCAAGGTTAGCTACTTTACAAAAACCAGCTATATCTTCATAGGATTTGTCGTTTGTACCTTTCCACGCATGATACGTTTGTGCTACTTTTTGAATATCTTCATCTGAAAATTCTTTTAATGTTCTAGATACCATATGACCGATTTCACGAGCATCAATAAATAAAATTTCATTTTTACGTTCTTTTTTACCATTTTGACCTTTATTATTACTAATGAACCAAAGACATACAGGTATTTGTGTTGAATAAAAGAGTTGACCTGGTAAGGTAACAATACATTCCACTAAATCTTGTTCGATAAGATTTTTTCGGATTTCTAATTCATCTTTTCCACTTGTAGACATTGAACCGTTGGCTAATACAAATCCTGCTGTACCATTAGGTGCTAATTTTGAAATCATATGTTCAATCCATGCATAGTTGGCATTACCTTTTGGCGGAATACCAAATTGCCAACGGTAATCATCAAGTAATCGTTCTTGACCCCAATCACTTGCGTTAAAAGGAGGATTGGCTAATATGTAATCTGCTTTTAATCCTTTATGTAAATCGTTATGGAATGTATCAGCATTTCGTTCACCTAAGTCATTATCAATACCACGAATCGCTAAGTTCATTTTAGCTAATTTCCAAGTTGTAGGATTAGATTCTTGCCCATAAATCGCAATATCGTCTAATCGACCTTGATGTCTTTCAACGAAGCGTTCACTTTGTACAAACATCCCACCTGAACCACAGCATGGATCGTAGATACGACCTTTATAAGGTTCAATCATCTCAACCAATAATTTTACAATTGATGAGGGGGTATAGAACTCTCCGGCATTTTTCCCTTCAGCGCTTGCAAACTTAGCAATAAAATACTCATACACTCGGCCTAATACATCTTGCTTACGACTTTCAGTATCGCCTACCTTAAAAGTAAATAAATCAATAATATCGCCTAATTTTTCTTTATCTAACGCAGGGCGCGCATATTCTTTAGGTAACACACCTTTTAATGATTCATTTTCTTTTTCAATCGCAATCATGGCTTTATCAATAATTTGTCCAATTTCTGGTTTTTTCGCATTATCATTAATATATTGCCATCTTGCTTCTTTTGGCACCCAGAAAATATTTTCTGCTAAATATTCATCTTGATCCTCTTCATCAGCATAAGGATCTTGCTTCAATTCTTCATACTTTTCTTCAAAAGAATCTGATACATATTTTAAAAAGATTAAACCTAATGCTACGTTCTTATATTCAGCAGCATCCATACTTCCTCTTAATTTATCGGCAGCTTGCCATAATTTTTCTTCAAATCCGATTGTCGCCATTTATATTACACCTCTATATTATCCTTTATACAAATATAGCAAATATTAAATCTTTATGTGACTTTTCTTGTGATTTTCTTTGTGAAAAATATTGTTTGTTGTATTATTTAAGTAATATTAAGTAGCTAATTATAAAAGTACAGATTATTATATAGTTAAACTGAGTATGAATGGGGGAGCAAATTTGTTATTTACTGAAGAACAATTAAAATTATATTCTAAACCATTGTCAGAATCTGAAAAAGAAAAGTGTGAAAATGCAATAAGAATTATTCAAGAATCTCTGGAGTCATTAGGATATGAAATAAAAAAGGGTATACATAGAAACAATGAAGATACGCTATCATATCAAATTAAAATGACTAATTCATCGAAAGATTATGAACTAAGTATATTTGTGAAAGGTTCGTATGCAACAAATACCAATGTAAGACAAAATAGTGACGTTGATATTGCAGTGGTAAAAGAAAGTGAGTTTTTTGATAAATATAGAGAAGGTAAAACTAGAGAAAATTATAAATTTATTTCTAGTAATAAGCCTCCGTATTATTTTAAAGATGAAGTAGAAGAAGCTTTGATTGAAAAATTTGGAAGAAGTGAGGTAAGAAGAGGTAATAAAGCAATTAGAATCAATGGCAATACTTACCGTAAAGAAACAGATTGTGTACCTTGTTTTAGATATAGAGATTATAGTAATGATTATATGGATGATCCAAATAATTTCATTGGAGGAATCACAATTTATTCAGATAAAGGTGAACGAATTATAAATTATCCGGAACAGCATATAAATAATAGTGTTATAAAAAATAACAATACAAATTATAAATATAAAAAGATGGTTAGAATAATAAAGGAAATAAGATATCAATTAATAGATAGTAAAAATAGAAACGCGGAACAAACTTCTTCATTTGGAGTTGAAGGTTTGTTTTGGAACATACCGGATTACAAATATAGCAATGATGAAATGTTAGGTGATACATTTAATGCATTAATTGCATTTTTAATAGATAATATAGATAAATTAAGTGAATTTAAAGAACCTAATGACATTCTATATTTATGCGATTCTCAAGAAAAAAATAATGTTTATAAAAATTTTATTCTGGATGTAAAGAATTATTTTGAATATAGTGGTGAGAAAAAAATGAATGACAAAATAAATCATTTGATTAAAATAACAGGATGGTTTACAGGACTCTTTTTCTTGTTACTAATTATAGTATCATGTACGGTATGGCAAATAGGATGGATAGATATCATAAGTTATACTGTAACAATATCAACATTTATTACTATAGGGTATGAAAGGTTTATGTGGAAGTGGAAATTGTTTCGTATATTTAATAAGCAAGCTGATATATCAGGAGATTATGAGGCAACACTCAGACATTTTTATGGAGAAGGTGGAATTAAAAAGGTAAGTGTGGAAATAAAACAAACTTTTTTAACAGTAAATATTGAATTCAGAAGCGATGAAATTACTAGTAATAGTATTACAGCAGATATTATTGAAGAACATGGTAAAAATATATTGTACTATACTTATATAACAAATCCAAAAGCCGAATTCGAAAAGAAAAATCCTATTAATCGAGGAACAACAAGATTAATAGTTGAAGAAAATGAATTGACTGGAAAGTATTGGACTGGAGCCGAAACCACAGGTGATCTAAGACTCAAAAAACTAAAATAAAGTATTGATACCAAAATAAATTCAATTTTATTTTGGTATTTTTAGCAATATCACTAACAAGGGGAGGCGTATCATAAATAAAACTAAAAAATAGGTT
>NZ_KV840139.1:0-394 GCF_001839115.1 Staphylococcus sp. HMSC62B09 | reverse complement strand
CAGATAAACCAAATAATAAAGAGTTACCAGATACTGGTAATGATGCTCAAAATAATGCCACATTATTTGGTTCATTATTCGCTGCGCTTGGAGGATTATTCTTAGTTGGCAGACGTCGTAAAAACAAAAATAATGAAGAAAAATAATATTTAAACTTCATAATTTTGGGTAAAATTTAAAACCAGGCCTTACATGGCCTGGTTTTATTTTAAATACTATGATATAAATTAATGGAAATAGGACAAATATATAAAAATAAGGAGGAAACAATGGAATTTGAACATAAATTAGAGAAATTAATATCTGAAGTAAATAATAAGACTGAAATTAATAATTATGTTTTTTTAAGTTTAGGTAAGTCAAGTGTTAAAGCACAGGTTAAGTTATTAAAAAA
>NZ_KV840138.1:0-267 GCF_001839115.1 Staphylococcus sp. HMSC62B09 | reverse complement strand
AATGTAACTTTAATCTTTTTCTTATTACTCATATATGTTCCTCCCTTCTTTAATAGCAGCATGCTATGTTGTGAAATTGTGACATTGTATTGATGTTATTTTGTTATCTCCTCCCTTACCTTTCGTTTGATCTAGGTGGTTGCTAAGGCAACCACCTGTTAATAAAAAAAAGAGAACATCTATTTAAAGATGCTCTCTAAATCAATCATTATTGATTAAATAAAGAAGTGATGGGTAAATGATCACGTCGTTTATTAAGCGTATGCA
>NZ_KV840137.1:0-441 GCF_001839115.1 Staphylococcus sp. HMSC62B09 | reverse complement strand
TTAGACAACAATTAGAACTAGATTGGGAAGATTAAAAAATGATTTAGAAAACAAACTTTAATTGAATAGTATGTAATAGAATGATAATATTTAGATAACAAATATTAAGTGCATCAAAACACCGAACCCCCAATCTATTGCAGTAGATTGGGGGTTCTTTGGGTGTTGGCTAAGTCGCCTTATTTTTTATTACGTTGTTCAAGCCAATGTTTAAACAACGCAACGCAGCACTCTACTATAATAGGTGCTATTATTAAAACAAATATTAAGTACATCATTACACCTCCTTCCGTCGAAATTATCGTCGGAAGTTAAGACGACTTTATATAATATAACATTCAATACACGGTATTTACATTACATAAAGATACAAAATATGGATCAATGAAAATGACTGAAAACGCATTAGATCAATGATGTATAAAACCTGCATAACCGATA
>NZ_KV840136.1:0-214 GCF_001839115.1 Staphylococcus sp. HMSC62B09 | reverse complement strand
TATGAATGTGATGATTGTTCAGAATGTCCTCTGAGACACCAATGCATGAAATACAATTCAAAAACGAATAAAAAAATAATGAAAAATTATAATTGGGAATATTTTAAAGCCCAAATTAATAAAAAGCTTTCAGAACCAAAAATAAAAACCATCTACAGTCAAAGAAAAATTGATGTGGAGCCTGTTTTTGGATTTATGAAGGCTATTTTGGGTT
>NZ_KV840135.1:0-214 GCF_001839115.1 Staphylococcus sp. HMSC62B09 | reverse complement strand
TATGAATGTGATGATTGTTCAGAATGTCCTCTGAAAAATCAATGTATGAACTTCAATTCAAAAACAAACAAAAAAATAATGAAGAATTATAACTGGGAATATTTTAAATCCCAAATTAACAAAAAGCTTTCAGAACCAGAAACAAAAAATATCTACAGTCAAAGAAAAATTGATGTGGAACCTGTTTTTGGATTTATGAAGGCTATTTTGGGTT
>NZ_KV840134.1:0-49140 GCF_001839115.1 Staphylococcus sp. HMSC62B09 | reverse complement strand
ATCCTTATCCAGTAATTCCACTTTAGTATTTGGATCGGTTATAACTTCAACAGGATCTTTCTTATCTGCTTTTCCATCAAGAGTACCAACAACTGATGGTTTCATCGGAGGTGTTGTATCAGTTGCCTTAACTGGATTAGATGTAGAACTATTTGGATGTTCCGCATTATCAGTTGCCTTGGCAGTGACATTACCTTCAGGAATAGGTTTTGTCGGAGTGATAGTAACATGCCCTGTATCATCCGTCGTACCCGAACCAATAATATTGCCATCTTTGTCTAGTAAATCAACATGAGTATTCGGATCCGTTGTCACCGTAATCGGTGTTTGAGTATCGGCTTTACCAGTTAAATCAGTATCAAGCGTTGGAGTAGCTGGTGGCGTAGTATCAGTTGCTTTTTTTGGTTGAGAAATTGCCACATTAGGAACTTCCGCATTGTCATAAGCTTTAGCGATGATATTGCCCTCAGGAATAGGCACCGTTGGTGAAATTGTAACTCGACCATTACTATCCGTCGTACCTGAACCAATCACGTTGTTATCCTTATCAAGTAACTCAACACGTGTATTCGGGTCTGTCGTTACGGTAATCGGTGTTTTAGTCGTTGCTTTACCAGTTAAATCATTTGTCACAACAGGTTCCGTCGGAGGTGTAGTATCAGTTGCTTTTTTAGGTGCAGAAGTTGAGACATTTGGGTGTTCCGCATTATCGTAAGCTTTCGCAGTTACATTACCTTCCGGTATAGGTTGAGTTGGCGTAATAATGGCATGACCATTAGCACCTGTAGTCCCCGAACCAATGACATGATTATCTTTATCTAGTAACTCAATACGAGTATTCGGATCAGAAGACACATCAACTGGAGTTCTAGTCGTTGCCTTACCAGTTAAATCATTTGTCACAATAGGTTCCGTCGGAGGTGTAGTATCCGTCGCTTTCTTCGGTTGAGACGTAGAACTGTTTGGATGTTCTGCGTTATCCGTTGCTTTAGCACGTACATTACCTTCAGGAATAGGTATCGTAGGTGTAATCGTAACACGACCATTACTATCTGTTGTACCTGAACCAATGACATGATTATCCTTATCAAGTAAATCAACATGAGTATTTGGATCCGTTGTTACCGTAATCGGTGTTTTAGTAGTCGCCTTACCAGTTAAATCATTCGTCACAACAGGTTCCGTCGGAGGTGTAGTATCCGTCGCTTTGACATGATCAGATGTAGAACTATTCGGATGTTCTGCATTATCTATAGCCTTGGCAGTAACATTACCTTCCGGAATAGGACGAGTTGGCGTGATTGTAACACGTCCATTAGCACCAGTCGTACCCGAACCAATCACACGACCATCTTTGTCTAAAAGTTGTACGCTTGTATTCGAATCCGTAATAACTTCAATCGGTGTTTTAGTAGTCGCCTTTCCAGCTAAAGGTGTTGTCACTCTAGGTTTAGTCGGTGGCGTCGAATCCGTTGCTTTGACTGGATCAGATATAGAGCTATTAGGATGTTCCGCGTTATCCGTTGCTTTGGCAATCACATTACCTTCTGGAATAGGACGAGTTGGCGTTATAGTAACATGTCCATTAGCTCCCGTAGTCCCAGAACCAATAACATTGTTATCCTTGTCTAATAATTGAACATTCGTATTAGGGTCCGTAATAACTTCAATTGGTGTTAAAGTTGTCGCCTTTCCACCTAGTGGTGTTGAAACTCTAGGTTTAGTTGGAGGCGTTGTATCAGTTGCTTTAACCGGATCAGATGTAGAACTATTCGGATGTTCTGCATTATCTATAGCCTTGGCAGTGATATTACCTTCCGGAATAGGTCTTGTAGGTGTAATTGACACTCGACCTGAACTATCTGTTGTTCCGGTACCTATGATTTGCCCATTTTTATCTAATAATTGAACATTCGTATTCGGATCAGTTGTAACTGTAATCGGATCAGTCGTACCTGCTTTTCCAACTAATGGTGAAGTGACTCTAGGTTTAGTTGGAGGTGTAGTATCCGTCGCTTTTCTAGGTGCAGACGTTGAAACGTTGTTAGCAGGGTCATACGCTTTGGCAATCACATTACCTTCTACAATAGGTGTTGTAGGAGTGATTATTATATGACCATTTCCGTCAGTCGTACCTGTACCTATAATGTGCCCATTTTTATCAATTAAATCCACTCGTGTATTTGGATCTGTAGTAACAGTAATCGGTGTTAAAGTTGTTGCTTTACCAGTTAAATCTGTATCGACAGTTGGAACTGTTGGTGGAATAGTATCTGTTACTGATACGTGATCAGAGTCTATTGAGTTAGGTGTCTCTGCACCATCTGTAGCGCGTGCGTAGATTTTACCTAAAGGTAGTGGTGCTGTTGGCGTAACAATACCGTGGCCGTCTATTCCAGTAAGAATTAAACCATAACTTTTTCCATTTTCATCAAAAATTTCCACTCTAGTCATAACATCTGTAGAAACATCAATAGGTGTTCTCGTACCCACTTTATTTACTAAATTAGTATTAATTACTGGTTTTCTAGGTGGTGTTGTATCAGTAACGTGTCTTGGATCAGATGTTGCATTATTAGTTGCATCAGTTTGATCATATGCTTTTGCAGTGATATTACCTTCGAAAAGATAATGATCTGGAGTGATATTCACATGTCCATTAGAACCAGTAATTCCACGACCGATGACATTATTATTTTTATCTAATAGTTCTACTCGCGTATTTGGTGTAGATGTAATGTCGATAACTGGTGTAGAGAAAGCTTTACCTGCAACATCTGTGTTAATGACTGGTTTCATTACAGGTATAAGTGTTGTCGCTTGAACAGGAATCGAAACAGAACTATTCGGATGTAAAGCATTATCTGTAGCTTTCGCAGTCACATTTCCCTCAGGAATAACTCGATCTGGCGTAATAATCACATGACCACTAGCATCCGTTGTACCTGCTCCAAAAATACGTCCATTTTTATCAATTAATGCAACATGTGTGTTTGGATCAGTAGAAACATCAATAGGTGTTAATGTACCAGCTTTATATACTAATCGAGTGTTAATGACTGGTGTTGTAGGTGGGGTCGTGTCAGTTGCAAATTTAGGATCGGATGTTGAAACTTTTGATTCATCACTGTGATTATAAGCTTTTGCAGTGACATTACCTTCAGGAATAGGACGAGTTGGCGTAATGAAAGCATGTCCATTAGAACCTGTAGTACCTGTACCAATTTTATTGCCATTTTTATCGAAAATTTCTACTTTAGTATTCGGATCAGTAGAAACGTCTATGACAGAAGTTGTTGTTGCTTTACCTACTAAATTAGAGTTAATAGTTGGTTTTAATGGCGGCTGATTTTCGATAGAAGTTAATGCACTATCTTCAGGTAATAAACGACCTGATAAAACAGTATAGGCAGTTTTACTTGTACCACCCATTGCTGCTGTGTTGGCATATGACCAAGCGTTTTCCAATTCTGCATTCGTCACATTATCTCTTAATTTAACTTCAAGATGCATGTGATAAGCGCGATTTGCACCTTCTGGATGGTTGGGATCCACTTGAATACCAATTCCATAGTTCCAACCACTGAAAATGCCTCTTTGGTCTTCGACTGCTCTTCTCAAATCAGGATTATTTCTATTTGAGTGGAAATATTCGTTCGCATCAGAATTATAACTTCTGCCAGGACGAACACCATAACTGAGATAAAATGTTGTGTGACCAAAGTCATGTTGATTGCTATTTAGCATATCAAACATTTGAGTACTGTTATCTGGATCGATGATAAAATCGCTCGGTGACTCACTCAATAGACTGTTACTACCACTTCTTCTTTCATAAGCGGTATAAGATAGATTTCTAACTGAATCACTCGAAAATGAGCCATCTGAATTTAATTTCATTACTTTATATGGTAATAGCAATGTCATACCTAGACGATGTTGAGAACCACGTGGAATGAAATTAAATCCATCATTGTTGAAGAAAACATCATAAACTAAGTATTTTGAATTTCCATCACGTTTATAATAAGCACGCATTACGGTCTTTCTAAATGTAATATTTTCCACACCATTAACTTGTTGACCAGTACCTAACGCCCTACCATCAGGTAATGAGGCATAGTTACGTTGGTACACAATGACGTTTCTACCGGCATTCCAACGACCATTTAAAGTTGTAAATCTAAAATTAGTACCCTTTTCAATTTGTTGACCGTTTCTTGAATCGCGTTTACCTGAATGAGAACGAGTAATCACATTTGCTAATGAATTACGCGTTCGCTCTAATCTTGTAACTAATTCTAGAAGTGATTGTTGCGAGACATTACTAGATTGAGTGAAACGACTACTTTCTACAATTAATTTTTTCGCTTCTTCAATATGAGGATTTGAAGGTTCTATAGTTTCAACTTCTAATAATTTACTTTGAATTTCTTGAGTAAGATTAGTCAGTTTAGAAATGTTTTTGTCATCAATTTTCTATTTGTTATCCGACTTAGATTCTTTAGGTGTGTCTAGCTTATCATCATGGTTACTTTGATTCGAAGATTGCGTCCCTACGATCGATGAAGATTTTTCTTTCAGTTCATTTGTTTTTTCATCTTTAGTGACTGGCGATCTTTCTTCCATCTTTTCTTTAATAGATGTTGATGTCGAATTAGTAATTTCTTTTTCGCTTGTTTGAGTTTCTATTGCATTTTTTTCTGTAGTTATCTTGTCATTTTCTTTTGATTGCTTATTGATTTCTGCAGCTTGATCAGGAGTTTGATCATTTTGAATTGTTATTGCATCATTTGGATTACTATTATTGTCTCGGGATGCTTGTGGTTCAGTACTTTGCTGTGCTTTTTCAACTGTCGTATTGGTATATTCACTCGCATGGGCTTGATCAGTATGCGTTCCTAAAAATACTAACGTGGCGATTAATGTTGAGAAAGTTCCCACTGCATACTTTCGAATACTGAACTTTTGCAGTTTATCTCGATGATTCATTGATGTGCTTCTCTCCTATTCTATGTTGTATATTCTTGATGTTGATGTTATGAGTAGTTTTGAAAAAGTAATTCCGATAACACATAGCTCAATATCAAATGGATTGATAATTAAGTTACCATATTTATTGTCTTAATTTTTTCAGTCATTAGAACATAAAAAATTGCTCGACAAAAGTTTCACAACTCCTCTCGGGTGTTAATTTCAATTATCATTATGAAATGAACAATTCAGTAGTTGTTCTATTTAATTGTATCATTAATTTAATTGAGTGTGAAATAGATTTTAATTTAATAAAATAAAAAAATATAAATATTGAGAATCGTTATAAATTAGTTGAAAAAGAGACTCAAAACACATTATAGGTCTTGAGTCTTTGTACTAAATTATAATTTTGTTGATATATATTTTCCAGAAACATAAAGTTCATGTTCGTTGCAAATTGAAAGTATGTGGTTAAGTGAATGTGCATAAGCCATATCTCTATAAATTTCCATGCTATTTAGTGGCACATCAGTAAATATTTCGGCTAACTTTTTTGACAAAGTTAAATTATACTTATCTGCTTCAATTTTCTTACGTTGTCCAGGAGTCAATTGTTCAATATTGGATAATACATTCTCAACACTTCCATAGGTTTGAATCAATTTAAGAGCTGTTTTTTCACCTATACCTTTAACACCAGGATATCCGTCTGCAGAATCACCCATAAATGCTTTAATATCAATTAATTGTTGTGGATTTAACTGATATTCTTCATTAAAACGAGTTAAAGTATAACGATTATAAATATTAAATCCTTTCTTTATTAACCAAACTTCTACATTATTATTAATGCATTGTAATAAGTCTTTATCTCCAGTGATGATGTGGACCTCGTTATTATCAGAAAATGTTTTTGCCAAAGTTCCTATCACATCATCAGCTTCATAATTAGTCATTCCAACATTTATAAATCCAAATTGGTCTGAAATTTCTTTGACGTAGTCAAACTGTGGAATAAGCTCTTCTGGTGGTGCTGGACGATTTTGCTTATAGTTGGTATACATATCATTTCTAAAAGTGGATTGTCCCATATCCCAACATACAGCTACATGACTAGGATTGATTTCATTTATTGCTGTGAAGATATGTCTAACGAAACCTTGAATTCCGTTAGTTGGTATACCTTTTGAATTATACATAAATTGATTGTGTAAACTTGTAGCATAGAAATGTCTAAATAATAAAGCCATTCCATCTACTAATAGGACACGATTTTTCATATTTTGTGCCTTCCTTCTATTTTAATAGTGCGTTTAATTTTTGATTCGCAATACGTAATTGCTCGATTAATGTATTGTCTAAATTAAATGATAATAATTCATCGATTTGATCTTGAATTGCATCCTCAATTTGCGCAAATTTCTCTTCAGTTTCTTTATTCATCGAAGCAACATACTGAATCAATGCCTGTCTAAATTCACTAATTTGATTTTGTAATAACTCCAACGTATTTGAACTGATTTGTTCTTGTAACTCTCGTTGAGTATTTGGGTTCAAAATTCGACGTTTCGTTAATTGTTTAGGTAAAGCATTAATCATGTCATTTAAATCAACACGCAAGAATGCCTTTTCAGTAAAATTAGGCATAATTGAAAAATCTGAATTAATAAATACATGCAATTGATTTAATTTTTGGATTGTCGGTGCGACTTGTTCGCTAAGTTGACGGTTATAATATTTCTTGATTCGTTCAACTAATAAACTTTGTTCTAAATATAGTCGTTGATGTATTTGATCTAAAAATGCTTTAGAAGAAATTTTCTTTTCATCATTAAAATCACTATTTTGAGTCATCTGACTATTAAATATACTTTTAACATCATCCAATAATTGTAATTTTAATCTGCCATTTAAATGATAAATCTGATCTTCAACTTCATTATTAGTATGTTGTTCTGTAGTAAATAGCAATTGATTTGGTAACCTTTGTTCATTTTGATATTTCTTCAATTGATGCTGACGTTGTTCAATATGAGATTGGTTAGTTTTATAATCATGAATCATCTCTTCGAAAGAAATATTGATTTGCTCAAGTTGTTTAACTATTTGTTGCTCTAAAATTATATTTGAATCAACTTCTACAAATTGGTCAATGCTATGACGCAGCTGATTAATACCTTCATCGTTCCCTCTCAATGCTTTTCTACTTGAAACACCAAAGATATCTGACTTCAAGTTTACTTGAGTTAAAGCATCTTTAACGTAATGTTTTACCGCAGCTAAATCATCACTGTTTTCAGCAAGGTCTACAGCGTTGATAACCATTTTGAATGCTTGATTTTCATTAAGTTGATTCATCTCTTTCATATGTTCGATGAAGTTTTTATCATTATCTGTAAATGAATGATTAAAATAACTCACATATAAAATTAAATCGGATGAAGTTAAAATTTGTTCAGTTTCGTTTGTATGACGTTGATTGTTTGAATGTAAGCCTAGTGAATCAACGATTATTTTTCCTTTCAACCATTCTAATGGTAAATTGATGTGCACGGTTTTAACAAAAGTAGCAAACTCATCTTCAGCACTCCATTTTTTTATTTCCTCTTGAGAAATCGTATGTTTCACACCTTCATCCAACATATCTTTATATATAGAAAAATGTTTGTGAACTGCACTTACAAAAGCAAGTTGGTTCTTTTCTAATTTGTTTTTTAATTGTGGTACATCAGATTGGACAAATGCTTCGAGTGATTCGAAAGAAACATTATGGTATTCAATGAGTTGATTAAGTTCATTTAATAGTTGTTCTTCAGTTTTAAGTGTGATTTGACTATCCTCACCGTAAGATAATTCAGTCGTAGCTGCAGTTGTAGGATTTGGTGAACTTACTAAGTATTGCCCACCTAATAAGGCATTAATTAAACTACTTTTTCCTGCACTGAATGTACCAAATACACCAATTTTGACAAGTTTATTTTCTAATCGTTCTAATGTATCTTTAATATCATTTTTTGTTCTATCAAATAATGGTACAGGTTCAATAATGTTTAATGCTTCTTGAATGTTAACCTTTTTAGTATTACGCTCATTTAAATTTTCATCAGACGCGTTCTCATCTTTTTCTAAAACTTGATCATTGTTTTCTAAAATATAGTTTGCTTCAGTTCTTCCTATTAATTTATCTAAAGAGTCATCCATATGGATATAATAATGTTGATAATTTTTAGTTGTTAGAGATTCTTTTAAATTTTGTAATTCAATATAATGCTCATATATCTGTAGATCATCATTAGTTTCTTCAGTTAAACCTTGCGCTTGTGTATGATCAATTGCTTGATTAAATAACGGATTGGATTGTTTTTCTACAAAATTAGTAATAGTTTTAAGCACTTCATCACTAAAAGTAAGTACATAAGTATTACTTATACTCGTTTGAGATTGATATAAATTGGAAATTAAACTTGAATCTATTTCGTAATGTTGATTTAATACATCATGATTAACTTCAGAGTTATTAATAAAACGTGTTAAAAATGACATGTCCTCTCGTAAGGGTTGTCGAATTTGTTGATTAACTTTGTCTTGAAGTTTAGAAACAACATTCTGTAAGCGTGCTTCTTGTTCCTCTTTTTTTTTCTTCTTTTTGTTTATAAAGCCGCCAACTTTAAAATCATCACTCATACTTTCAAGATAATGTCTAATATCTTCACGCATGTCATGTGTCATAATGTATGCATTATCTAATATATCTTTTCGCTTTTGTTTTAAAAAACTTAATAATTGATCAGGATTATTTAAGAGTCGAGCTTCTTCACTAACGGCTTGATTTTGTTGAAATTTAGCATAGGCTTGTTCAAATTCATCTTCATTTATATTAAGCTGTTCTAGAATATCTTGTAGTTCATTTTGAATATATCCTAATTGAGCCTCTGTAATAAACTTAACTGTACGATTTACATAATCCTCAATAGGTTCTCTATAATTATCATTCTGTATTAAATATTGAGAAAGACGTGAAAGTTCATTTTCGGGATGATCGAATTTTGTTACATAGAAAATATCTGTAAGTTTAATATCCCAATCTTCTATTGATTTATTGACTCTTTGTTTGAAAGTTTCAAAAGTAATTTCATCTTCATTATGTTTATCGATTTGATTAATGATAAAAATGACTGGTATACCTACATCATTCATTCTTTTAATAAATTGAAAATTTAATGCAGATTGTACATGATTGTAATCTACTGTATAGAACAAAATGTTGCTTGTATACATGAATTGTTCAGTTGTAGACTGATGTGTAGTTACGTTTGAATCTACCCCAGGTGTATCTTGAAGCGTAAAACCATTTTTGAATTTTGAAGAAGGAAAATTAATTTCAACAGACTCTACATCTACATTTAAACGATTCATTTTTTTGACTTCGTCATATGTTTTTAATTTTGTATATTGTTGATTTTCTAAATTAGCTATAATTTCTTGTTTGTCTGCAACTGATACGATTGCAGTATTACTTGTGGTAGGTACTGGTGAACTTGGAAGAATATCTTGTTCTAATAATAAGTTAATTAATGTAGATTTCCCCGCTGAAAAGTGACCAACAAAAGAAGCGGTATATTGATTTAAGTATACCTTTTTTATTACTTGATTAATAGTATGTATTAAAGTTGAATTTTTTGATTTTTCAACTTCTTTTTTTAATTTATATAAAATATCTAATTGTTCATTATTAGCCATGCTAAGTCCCCTTTGTTTCAAACATTCAAATAAAAAAGTAACAGCCTGAGACATACTTAATGTAACAGGCTATTCTTAATCGGGTAGGCAGATTTAAAATTAAATATACTGTTTAAGTTTATTCAACAAAAATTATACTTACTAAAGTAAAAACTTTAATTTTTATTTCTGACTCGCTACCTATTTATTAAATTTTATCACAACAATAGTTTGAAACAAATATAAAGAATAGTTAATTGAACCAAGCTGGTTTATCTCCAACAGTGTTTGGTTTATTAACACCTATGTTTTCTTTAGAATATAATTCTGGGTTTTTCGCTATACGTACAGCTAAACTTGCAATACTGCGTCTTGAAACTTCTGTTCCTCTAAATTGAGTATCCTTCGATGTAACTTCGTAATCTGTCTCATTTTTAAATGTAAGCCATGCTGGACGAATAATTGTATAATCTAATGTTGATGCTTCAATAATATCTGCAGCTTTACGATATTTTGTCAATTTCTCTCCAAATTGAGATTTATTAAATTCATTAAATTTAGCTGGTAATTCATCGTAAATACCAGGGGCAGCTACAAAGATTAATCGTTTAACATCTTTTTTAGACATAGCATCTACAATAGCTTGTGCTTCGATATCTAATGAACCAGATAGACTAGCAAATACAACATCAACTTTATCAAGTGCTTGCTCTAAATCTTTTGAGTTTTTTGCATCGCCTTCATAAACTGTTACTCGATTTGATGCGTAATCAGGAATTCGATGCGCATTTCTTAAAAATAAATCTACATTAAAATTAGAATCCTCTAAAAATATTTTAGTAGCCTCGATAGAGACCTTACCATTTGCGCCTATTATTAATACTGTTTGCATATTATTTCTCTCCTAACTAAGATGTATATAAATTTATGTATTTGTATCTATATTTAACACTCTTACTATCACTTTACATCAGTAATAATAAGAGTGCTAATGAATTGATTAAATTAATTAAATATTATTAGCTACATTAAGAAAAATTTACAAATTTAATAAAAATTATATAGTAGTTGGCTTTTTACCCCAATATTGATAATAAGTACATTCAATATAGCCGTTAAATAATTTTCTTCTTTTAGTAGCTTTTCGATTAACTAAAAATTCAAATTCCTTGTTACTAGTCAAGATGTAAGTTGATAAATGTGAATGTTGATTCATTAATTTACCAATATAACGATACATTTCTTCGACTTCTTCCCTATCTCCAATTCGTTCACCATATGGAGGGTTTCCAACTAAAGCTACTGATTCATCGGTATCAATTGTTAATGTATTCACATCTTTAACACTAAATTGGATTATATCTGCCAAGCCGACTTCTTTAGCATTACGTTTAGCAATTTCAACCATTTCAGGATCTATATCTGATGCAAATACTTGAATGTCTTTATCGTAATTAGCTTGTTGATCAGCATCATCTCGCATATCATCATAAATATTGGGAGGCATAATATTCCATTCTTCAGAAACAAAATCTCGATTGAAGCCTGGTGCAATATTTTGAGCGATTAAACATGCTTCTATGGCAATAGTACCTGAACCACAGAAAGGATCTATAAAAGGCGTATCTCCCTTCCAATTGGCAAGTCGTACCAGACTCGCTGCCAACGTTTCTTTAATAGGAGCTTCCCCCTGAGCAATACGATATCCACGACGGTTCAAACCTGAACCTGAGGTATCGATAGTCAATAATACATTATCTTTTAAAATAGCTACCTCAACAGGGTATTTAGCACCACATTCATTTAACCAGCCTTTTTCATCATAAGCTTTTTTTAAACGTTCAACAATCGCTTTTTTAGTAATAGCTTGACAGACAGGTACACTATATAATGTTGATTTAACACTTCTACCTTGAACTGGGAATTGCCCTTCTTTATCAATAATGTTTTCCCAAGGTAGCGATTTTGTTTTTTCAAAAAGTTCATCAAATGTTGTAGCGTTGAAACGGCCTACAACAATTTTAATACGATCAGCTGTGCGTAACCATAAATTGCATTGCACAATAGCTTTAGCATCACCTTCAAAAAAGATACGTCCATTTTCAACCTGTGTTTCATAACCGAGTTCTTGGATTTCTTTGGCTACAACAGCTTCTAATCCCATTGGACAAACTGCTAATAATTGGAACATTACGTTTTCTCCTTTTTTATAGATATATTTATATGTTAACAAAATTTATTATGTATGAGTAAAAAAATAAAAAGCTCTCCAATCAATGGGAGAGCTAAACTAGTTCATGATATTTCTGTAAGCCATGTTCTGTACCGTTGTACTCATAACGTACACTAGTTGTACTGGTACGTCGGTGGTAACCATCTGTCTACAAATCTTTATATTCCGAATAAAGATGTCTCGTTTATACGTTGAATTCCGCTAAACAAGTGCTCCTACCAAATTTGGATTGCTCACTCGAGGGGTTTACCGCGTTCCACCCTTCATATTTCTATGAAAGCTACGTCACTGTGGCACTTTCAAACTAATTTAACCATATCATAAGACTTAGGTTATTTCGTTGCCGTCAAATTAATGCCTTGATTTATTGTTTCATCAAGCACGAACACTACAATCATCTCAGACTGTGTGAGCATGGACTTTCCTCTATATTTCTATAGCGATTACCCAAAATATCACTTTTGCGATTATATCATAATTTTTTATACTATAACAGATATTTTTAAAGAATATCTGTTGTTAATTGAATACTTATTATTAGACAAAAAATATCCAATTGATAACATTCATTAATTAAGCTAAGTTAGATTACTTTCCAAAAACAGCTTTTTCTAAATTTGAAATTCTTTTTAAAATATCAACATTATTGTTTGATGAACTTGAGTTGTTTGAAGAAAACGATTTATTGTCAGAAGGTCTTGTTGTTGCCACTCTTAGTCTTAATTCTTCAACTTCTTTTTTTAATTTGTTATTTTCTTCAGACAATTTTACAACTTCATTATTCATATCAGCCATTTTTTGATAATCTGTAATGATATCATCTAAAAAAGCATCTACTTCCTCACGACGATAACCACGGGCCATAGTTTTTTCGAAATCTTTTTCATAGATATCTTTTGCTGAAAGCTTTAAAGAAACATCTGCCATTTTTTCCACCTCATTCGAAACTTTGAACTTGCTCCCACTGCATATCATTTATAAAATCAGTGAGTTCATCAAATGCCACAATATCACAAGTATAGTTTGTTTTATTTATAAAATCAACTAACATCCTTTTAAAGAATTTTGGGCTTCCTTCTTGCTCTTCATCATATATAAGTATAGTCATATTTGTATGATCTAACATAAACTGATCTGTTTGTTTAAATTGATATGGTCCTTCATATTCGGTATGATGTACACTTTCCATAAAATCAGCTTCTTGAGCAATTTTATTATACTTCATTTGATTCTGTTCATTCCACTTAGAAGTATGCCCATAAAAAGGCGTTATAATTCCTAATTTTAAATCGGGATACTCAACTCGCAAATCAATAACTACTTCAGCCGTCCATAATTCAATACCAAGTTGTCCTTGAATAAGTACCCACTCAAGCCCCTCATCAATATATTGTAATAATTTATGTCTGATAAAAGCTTTTAAATAATATACTTCAGGTGCGTCATCTTTGAAAATATTTAGTTCAAAAGATTTATACCCTGTTACATACACAGTTTTCAAATGCTCAACATCACCCTTCAATAGTTTGATAAATATAATTTAAATCGTAGTTAACAGCTTTTAACTTCTCATTAAAAAGCTTTTTGCTTGTTCTATAAAAGTGACAATCTACTGATAATTCTTTATATGACTTAATTAGTAAATCAAACTTATTAGCATTCATATAACTCAATTGAATAATCTGGGGTTTTAATTTAATGAGATTTTCTAACTTAGTGTCTATCGCTTGCGAATAAGGGTAAACTACTTCATAAAAATCAAAGTTCGTCTCGGAATTTTTAACAATATTATAGCGATCTTCTATTGTATGTAATTCATTGATTAAATCATTTATCAACATAGTATCCATGAAGACGCCCCCCTTATATTCAATTTAATTTATCATAATTTAAACTAACCGTCATTTAAATTGCTAGCTATATAAACAGGATAAATACATTGAAATATTGTTTTACTAGTTAATTAACGTTAAAATAAAGTAGATTAATAATGAAATTCATAGATAAGATTAAATACTTATTTGTCTATTTTTATTATTATCTATCATAGTTTGAACATATAATCATTTTACATAAATGATTATTAATAGTATTAGTTAGTGTAAGTATTACATAACCACTATTATATGAATTCAAACTTGTGTGGTGAATTAAATGAATTACCCTAATGGAAAACCTTTTAAGGGAAATACGACTATGGTCGGAAGAAACGGTAAATCGAATTTTAGTAATATAGAATATGGTGGCCGTGGTATGACTCTTGAAAAGGATATTGAACTTTCAAATGATTATTATTTAAAACATGGTAAAGCGGTTATCCATAAAAAACCAACACCTGTTCAAATCGTTAATGTTCATTATCCCAAGCGAAGTAAAGCAGTTATAAATGAGGCTTACTTTCGTACACCTTCAACTACAGATTATAATGGCGTTTATAATGGTCATTATATTGATTTTGAAGCAAAGGAAACTAAAAATAAAACATCTTTTCCTTTGAATAATATTCATGATCATCAAGTAGAACATATGAAAAATGCATTTCTTCAAAAAGGAATTGTATTTTTAATTATAAGATTCAAATTACTTGATGAAGTATATTTATTGCCATTTTCCAAATTCCAAAAATATTGGGATAGATATAAAAATGAAATAAAAAAATCAATAACAGTTGAAGAAATAAGAAAAAATAGTTACTATATTCCTTATCAGTATCAACCAAGATTAAATTACCTCAATGCAGTTGATAAGTTGATATTAGATGAAAGTGAGGACCGCGTATGACGGAAAATAAAGGATCTTCTCAACCTAAAAATGGTAAAAATGGGAAGTCCAAAGCAAAAAAGAATAAGAATGTGAAAAGAACGATTATCAAGATTATTGGCTTTTTATTAATTGCCTTTATCGTTTTAGTTCTATTAGGCATTTTATTATTTGCGTATTATGCATGGAAAGCTCCTGCATTTACCGAATCTAAATTACAAGATCCTAAACCGGCAGAAATTTACGACAAAAATGGTGATTTAGTAAAAAAATTAGATAACGGCGCAAGAAGAGAACATGTTGAGTTAAAAGATGTTCCTAAAAATATGAGAAATGCTGTGTTAGCAACTGAAGATAACCGATTCTATGACCACGGTGCAATTGACTATAAACGTTTATTTGGTGCCATTGGTAAAAACTTGACTGGTGGATTTGGTTCACAAGGTGCATCTACTTTAACACAACAAGTAGTTAAACGAGCATTCTTAAGTGAAGAGAAATCTATCGGACGTAAAGCACAAGAAGCTTACCTATCCTACCGTCTAGAACAAGAGTACAGTAAAGATGAAATCTTCCAAATGTACTTAAATAAAATTTATTATTCAGATGGTGTTTATGGCGTTAAAGCTGCAGCTAAATATTACTTCAATAAAGATTTGAAAGATTTAAATCTTGCGGAAGAAGCATATTTAGCAGGTTTACCACAGGTGCCTAACCTTTATAATATTTACGACAACCCTAAACAAGCGGAAAATCGTAAAAACACTGTACTCTATTTAATGCATTATCACAACAGAATTTCTGATAAAGAGTATAATGCCGCTAAGAAAATTAATTTAAAAGCTAATTTAGTAGATCGTACAGCTAAGGAACGTCAAATTGGCACTGATAACTCTGATTCAGAATACGATTCATATGTGAACTTTGTTAAATCTGAATTGATGAACAATAAAGAATTCAAGAATAAAAACTTGAGTGATGTTCTTCAAAGTGGAATTAAGATTTATACAAATATGGACAAAGATGTTCAAAAAACATTACAAGATCGTATAGACAACGGTAATTACTATAAAAATGAAGACCAACGTGTTGGTTCTACAATTCTTGATAGTAAGACTGGTGGCTTAGTTGCAATTTCTGGAGGTCGTAACTTCAAGGACGTTGTTGACAATAACGCTGCAACTGATGCGCATTTAACTGGTTCATCATTGAAACCGTTCTTAGCTTATGGTCCAGCTATTGAAAACATGCAATGGGCTACGAATCATGCAATTCAAGACGAATCAAGCTATTCAATTGATGGTGGTACATTCCGTAACTATGATGGAAATGGACATGGTACTGTAACTGCGTATGATGCGTTAAGACAAAGTTTCAACATTCCAGCGCTTAAAACTTGGCAACAAGTTAATTCACAAGCTGGGGATAATGCAGCTAAGAAATTCGCATCAAAAGTTGGATTAGATTATCAAAGTGACATTGGCCCTTCTGATGTACTTGGTGGTGGCGCTTCTGAGTTCTCACCTACTCAATTAGCATCTGCTTTCGCAGCAATTGCTAACGGCGGTACTTACAATAACGCACATTCTATCCAAAAAGTTGTAACAGCTGATGATGACACAATTGAGTTTGACCATACAAGTCATAAAGCTATGAAAGACTACACTTCTTATATGTTAGCTGAAATGCTTACAGGTACATTCAAAGCCTATGGTTCAGCCTATGGGCATGGCGTATCAGGCGTTACTATGGGTGCTAAAACTGGTACAAGTACTTATGGTACTGAAATTAACCAACAATATAACCTACCTGATAACGCTGCAAAAGACGTTTGGATAAATGGTTTCACACCTAAATACACAATGTCTATCTGGATGGGCTTTAGTGAAATTAAAGAAGGTGGCGTTAACTCATTCTTAGGTCACTCAGAACAAGAATATCCACAATATTTATATGAGGATGTTATGTCTGATATTACTTCAAGTGATGATGGTGACTTCAAGAAACCAGATTCAGTTAATGGCTCAAGCGCTGATAATTTATCAGTAAGTGGTCACCTAGATAACAACACGACTAATCGTGAAGTAAATGGTAGCAGTGGCTCAAGTTCATCAAATAGCTCAAATAACTCAAGTAATTCTAATAGTAGTAACACTAATAATAGTGGCAATACTAATTCAGGAACTACAAACAATAATTCAACAACACAAGGTACTAATACTGTCGGAAGTACACTTTCAAACATCTTTAATTTAAATAATATTTTCGATTTTAAAAAGTCCTCATAGTGTTTTTGAAATGTTAAATAATTAAAAGAAGGCAATTTCTATTACATCAAATAGAAATTGCCTTTCTTTATAATCATTGATACAAACTTAAATATTTGAGTATAAATATAAGCCAGTAGATGAATTAAATAACTCATTTTACTGGCTAATTACTGTTATAGTATTAACTTTGTCGCTTTCTTCTAATTTGGTATGACGCATTCATTTTAATTAACTCATTTTTTAAAGTCTTCATTTGACTATAACCCATAAAGTGATATTTTCTAGCTAACATATATCGATAGCGTTCTTCAAAGTTCATTGGAACTACTGGGTATTGATCTAATAATTTGAAATCAATAGTTTTAATTTCATTAATTTCTTTAAAAAATTGAATTATTAAATCAAAGTACTTATCGATTACTGGCTTAGCGTTTGATGAATTTAATGCTCTTTGTTTAGTGTATTCATCAAGTAACTCTTCAATTTCATCAAATTCTTGTTTATTAATCATTTAATCAAGCTTCCTTTAATTGTCCTTTCATACGTTTTTGCCCTTCTCTACAATCATTTAGTAAGGGACATATGTCACACTTAGGCTTTCTAGCTAAACAATGGTAGCGACCAAAGAAGATAAGTTGATGATGACTTCTACTCCATCTTTCCTTTGGAATAATACTACATAATCTATCTTCTACTTGTGTCACATTATCTTTCCATCTATTAATTCCTAGTCGCTTAGAAACACGTTCAACATGCGTATCAACTGCTAATGATGGCTCATCGAAAGCTACACTCATAACAACATTTGCTGTTTTACGACCGACTCCAGCTAAACTTTCTAATTCTTTATGAGTACTAGGAATTTGACCATTGAATTGTTCGAGTAGTGACTGACAAAGCTTTTGTATATTTTTCGCTTTGTTACGATATAAGCCAATCGAACGTATATCATTTTGCAGTTCTTCGATATCCACATTCAAGTAGTCTTGAGGCGTTTTATATTTTTGAAAAAGCGTACGTGTAACTTTATTTACTAAATTATCGGTACATTGAGCTGATAAAAGGACTGCAATTGTTAATTCGAAAGTATTATCATGTTTGAGCTCGCATTCAGCATTTGGAAACATATCAGCTATGACATCTATCATTTCTAGTGCTTTCTTTTTACTTATCATCTAACTTCTCCCCATTTAACCAATCAAATTTTGGTATATGATTAACCGTATGTGTCATAGATGGCTTGTTAAATTGTTCTCTTATTTTCTTAGATTCTTCAGTAGTTGTGACATTATTCTTTTTCCAATTTAACAATATACGATCTACGTACTTGAAACTAAGTTTGTCATGACTATATGCTTCATCTAACGCTGCTCTAATTAAAGTAAAGTCATGCTTGTCTGTGTCAATCCATTGATTAAGTGTTTCAATTTCATATGGTGAAATAGGTCTAGCAAACAAGGATTCTATATATTGGAAAAGGTCTTTAAAATTTTGTTGAGCTTGATTTGTTAGTTGTTTTGAATGATCTTGAGATAAAATATTGCTTAATTTTTCATAGAAACCATCTAAATTCATATATTCCGTAAATTTACCTTCTTCGTCCTTTTTTACATGAAGTTGTAATAAATCCCTTTGAATTAAATGCTGAATGATGCTAGTTATTTCACGTGGTTCCATATCTGAGCCTAATTTCAACTCATCGATGGATGGTTGTTTATTTGTTGTTTCAGAGGCATAAATCAATTTAATTAAAATAATTAAATCTTTTTCTGTCAGTCCTAATTCACTATAATGGTCAAATAATTCTCTTCTAACGACGACAGGACGTGTTTTGAGTTGAATTTTATTCAAATTGATATTCCCCCTCTTTAAAGTTGAAAAAGCGTCCAGTCAACATGCTGACTGGACGAGTAAATTAATATGGTATGTGGGATTAGAACTTATGGATATAAACGATTTAATAATCGTGGGAATGGAGCAGTTTCTCTTACGTGTTCCACACCAGAAATCCAAGCAACAGTTCTCTCTAACCCTAATCCAAATCCGCTATGTGGCACACTACCATAACGACGTAAGTCTAAATAATAGTTATAACTTTCAGCGTCTAATTGATGTTCATCTATACGTTGTTCTAATAATTCTAAATCATTAATACGTTCAGAACCACCAATGATTTCACCATAACCTTCTGGTGCAATTAAATCTGCACATAAAACTGTTTCTTCATTCTCTGGATTTGGTTGCATATAGAATGGTTTGATTTTAGTTGGATAATTTGTAATAAATACCGGTAAATCATAATGATTTGCAATAGCAGTTTCATGTGGTGCACCGAAGTCCTCGCCCCACTCAATATCATCGAAACCTTCTTCTTTTAAGAACTTAATTGCATCATCATAAGAAATTCTTGGGAAAGGTGCTGAAACCTTTTCAAGTTTACTCGTATCTCTATCTAGTGCTTTAAGTTCTAATTGACAATTTTTAAGTACAGATTTAACGACATGTGATACATACTGTTCTTGGACTTCTAAACTTTCCACATGATTTGTAAATGCCATTTCTGGTTCAATCATCCAGAATTCAATCAAATGGCGTCGAGTTTTAGATTTTTCAGCTCTAAAAGTTGGTCCAAATGAGAATACACGACCATGAGCCATTGCAGCTGCTTCCATATATAATTGACCACTTTGAGAAAGGAAAGCATCTTCATCAAAGTACTTAGTATGGAACAATTCACTTGTTCCTTCTGGAGCACTTGCTGTTAAGATTGGAGGATCAATTTTAGTGAATCCATTTTCATTAAAGAATTCGTATGTCGCTCTAATAATTTCATTTCTGATTTTCATAACAGCATGTTGTTTTTTTGAACGCAACCATAAATGTCTATGATCCATTAAAAATTCAGTACCGTGATTTTTAGGTGTAATTGGATAATCATGTGCTTCGTGAATAACTTCAATTGATTTCACTTGCATTTCGTAGCCTAAATCTGAACGGTTATCTTCTGTGATAACACCAGTCACATAAAGTGATGATTCTTGTGTAATTTCTTTAGCTAGTTGGAATGTTTCTTCAGAAACCTCTGATTTAACCACTACACCTTGCATAAAGCCACTACCATCACGTAATTGTAAAAAGGCAATCTTGCCACTTGAACGTTTATTTGTTAACCAAGCACCAATAGTCACTTCTTGGTTAAGATGTTGTTTAGCTTGTTTAATCGTTGTTTTCATAACCAATCTCCTAATTGTCATTCTTTGTAATCAATACTTATTTATTTTAACAAAATAAATTGTGAAGTTCTAGCATGTGAACACACTATCTCAATGTATAACAGTTTGAATCATTTATTAGCATCAATATTATGTTGGATTTTGTTAACAAGTTTGCTAAATTGTTTAATATCGCCCTTTTTTTGCTTATAATTTTCTAAAGTTTGAGCAAAAAAGTTTTTATAGTTACTGCTTACAAGACGATCATCAAAAGAGACAATCAACCCTTGATCATCTTCATTGCGAATTAAACGACCTAAACCTTGTCTAAAACGAGTAACTGCGTCGGGTAAAACATAGTCCTTAAAGGTAGAATCAAATTCAGAATCCATAAGCCAATGTTTCGTATTGTATTTATTCATAAATGGAAGTTTAGCTATCATAACACATTTAATACCTTTAGCTTGATAATCAAAACCTTCGAAAAACGTTGATGTGCCAAGTAAAATTGTCTTATCAAAATTATTAAATTGTTGAACAATTTTATAGTTTTGATTTTGTTGTTGTGTAAGTACTACATAGTCTTCAAAAGTGGGTAATTCATTTAATAACTCTTGTACCATGTGCATCATACGGTAGCTTGTAAATAACACTAAACATTTCGAATCAGTGATTGTTACATACTCTTGAATATAATCCACTATAGATGCTATGTAATCATCGATATTTTTGAAGTTATAAGAACTAACATCACTAGGAATAAACACGTTCGTATTCGTGCGATTAGATAATGTCGATGGAACTTGATACGTGTTAAAATGCACATCTTCTTTAAACCAATTTTTAAAGGCATCAAACTTATGATTAAACGTCAATGTTCCAGAAATAAATGTTAATGAATTAAATTTATCTAAAACGCGAGTCGTTAAAATATCACGAACTGCATAATCTTTAACAATCAATTTAATAGTTGACTTTTGAGTTAGATTCCTAATGGATAAGTACGCAGTATGTTTATCTTTTAAACTCTGCTCTATATTTCGATAAGTATCATTAATATATAAAAGTTGTTTGCGTAAAGTCTTAATTGTTTTGTGCGTCATACCATTAAAAATTTCTAATGTCTTATTTATCTTATCAACAATCAAATGCAAATCTTTAAGTATCTGAGTTGAATCAAATTCAAATACATAATGGTGTCGATGTATATCGTCATCATAAACGTCAGAGTTTTGAATGATTTCGAATATATGATTAAATAGACGTTCATTTAAATCATGTATTTCTGATATATTCATTTTCAAACCGAATACATCTATCGGTGCGATATCTAAACGTTCTAAAATTCGTTGTTGTTCTAGTTTATCAATCGCTTTTAATAATTTTTCATTTTCATTTTTTCCTATTAAACCAAGTTGATATTTTAAATCTGAATAATCGAGTTCATTAGTGACTTGGTTTAATGCATAGTCAGGTAAACGATGTGCCTCATCAATTATACAATCATCGAAAAGTTGATAAATTGAATTCTCTTGGTCTGAGTGTATGAGATGTGCATGATTAGTGATTCCGATTTGAATATGATGTGCATTTCGTTTGATGTAATTGTAATAATGTATATCATGTCTAACTGGTACATAAGTTTCAATCTTTTGGTCAAAATACATTTTCTGGCCACCTTTAAGATTTAAATCTTGAATATCTCCAGTTTTCGTTTCGATAATCCAGGTCAATAATTGCATTTTTAAAATATTAACTTCATAGTTGGTAGTTTCATCTTTCAAAATCTGACTAATTAAGCCAAGTGAAATGTATTCAGATTTACTTTTTATGAGTGTGGCATTAATTTTAAAGTTTAGTGCTTGATTGATACTCGGAATATCTTTTAGCAAAAGTTGATTTTGCAACAGTTTAGTATTAGTCGAAATCATGACATGACGTCCAGTTTCAATGTTATACATCAAAGCCGCCAAAAGATATGCCAATGACTTTCCACTACCTAAAGGTGCTTCAATCATCGCTTTATCATTGTGCATGAGTTGCTCTAAGATGATTTCAGATAAATATAGTTGTTGTGGACGATATGTTAGATTAAGTGATTTAACTACTTCACTATACAATTCTTTAAGTGATCCATTAAATGTTGTTTTAGGTGCTTTTAAATCAATTTGCTTTTTATAAATTATTTGTTCGAATTGACCGTATTGATTATCTAAAGGTGAATTTTCATGTTGACGTACCATTTCAAACAAGACATTAAATAAGTCATATTTTAAATTTTTACTTAAATAATAGAGTTGTTTTAATGTATCTATTGGTAGTTGTTCGAACTTTTGAAAGGCTTTAATCATTAGTAATGCAGTAGTAGTAGCGTCTTCATCAGCCCTATGTGCGTTGTCTAAGGGTATGTCGTGTGCCTCTGCTAATTCACTAAGTTGATAACTCTTATCAGTAGGATAAGCAATTTTAAATACTTCTAACGTATCCAGAACCTTTTTAGGTTCAAAATCTATATTACAGTTTTGAAAGGCTTTTTTTATAAAATTTAAGTCAAAATCAACATTATGAGCAACGAACACACAATCTTTCAATTGTTTGTAAATTTCTTGTGCAATTTCATGAAAATAAGGGGCTTGCTCTAACATGGTATCTTCAATAGAAGTCAACGCTTGGATGAATGGAGGAATTTCCAAATCAGTACGAATCATAGAATGATAAGTCCCAGATATTTTATTGTTACTTACAAAAGTAATACCAATTTGTATAATTTTATCATAATCAAGTTGATTGCCAGTTGTCTCTAAATCCACAACTGCATAACTTGTGTGTCCCATAACTAACTCTCCTTATCTCATGTCATTCGCATTATATATCTATATCCGCACTAATAAGGCGTCTAACTTCATTATTTTCGTCTCTAACTATTAAGAAACCATCGTCATCAATATCGATTGCTTCACCTATAAATTGTTTGTCGTTTTCAGTGAAACGCAATTGGCGTTGCCATATATTTGAGGCTTCAATATACTCATTTCGAATTTCTGTAAAAGGCTTTGTTAAAAATTGTGAATATCGTTTTTCGATTGATGAAATGAGCTTTTCTAAAAATGAGTATCGATTAATTTTATTATTACTATGTAAACGAATGCTTGTTGCTCTCTGTTTAATATCATCAGAGAAATCACTGTCACTGTGGTTTAAATTAATACCTATACCACAAATAATAGCGTCAATTGAATCGTAATTTGCTATCATTTCAGTTAAAAAACCACATACTTTTTTATCAGCAATATAGATATCGTTCGGCCATTTAATTTCTACTTTATCATTCGTGAAAGATTGTATTGCATCCCTAATTCCTAAAGCAATAAACAAGTTAAATTTTGGGATCATTGAAAAAGGTACATTTGGACGCAATACTAGAGACATCCATAAGCCTTTTCCTTTTGAAGAAGCCCAATTACGATTAAATCGACCTCTTCCTTTTGTTTGTTCGTCACTTAATATAATCATAGACTTATTATTATCTACCAATTCTTGCTTAGCAATAATCTGAGTTGATTCAACACTTTCAAATACTTTTATCTCCGAAGCTAGTTGTGAATTTTTTAAAATATAAGATACGATACCATTATACCAACTATCTGGGAGTTCATTTAATTGGTGGCCTTTATGATTGATAGATTCGATTTTGCAACCATCTTTTTTTAATTGATCAATGACTTTTTTAACAGCTGCTCTAGAAATATTTAGCTGATCAGCAATATATTGTCCCGAAATATATTCAGATTGATGTATATATAACATACGTATAACATCTTGACTATATTTTGACATTCTCTTTCACCCACTTCAATAATTCATCTTTTAAATTTGGAACTTTATTTGTTAACACATCATTTTCTATTTGTCTAAGAACTTCTTTCAGCCAAGGGCCACTTTTTTTAGACGTAATTCTAAGTATATCTCCACCATTAATGTTTAGATCTCTACGACTTCTAATAGGTAAATGTTGATCAATTTCTTTTATTGATTGAAGATTAAATATTAACGGAGAGGCTACTTTAATGTTATTGTCTTCAAGTATTGAATTAATAGCAATGATATCTAAAATATTATTCATACCATAGTTATAAACGAATAATTTTAATTGATCTTTAGATGAAACATGAGGCATCTCTAGCATTATTTTATGATATTGATTGATTTTAGTTTTCTCATTGTTGCTTATATTTAAGTCAGAAAGTGAAGTATTTGTTTGTTCAACAGTCATTAATATTGCTAACCATAATTCAAAGCTTATTGGTGAATTAACTTTAGTTTGCTTCATATCAAGACTTCTAAAGAAAGGTACATAATTAAAGAAATTCAAACCTATTAGGTTTAGGTAGCTTTGGCTTACATTTTGACCTTTAATTAATTTTTTTAATTCCACGACAATGCGTTCTATAGATAAATGTTCTACATCTGCGATTTGATGTTTCATCGCATCAAAAGTATCACCTTCTATAGTAAAATTCAATTGGGATTGAAAGCGTAAGCCTCTTAAAATGCGTAATGCATCCTCTTTAAACCGTTCTTTAGCATCACCAACAGTTTTAATAATATGTTGATTTAATGCTGCATTACCGTCAAAATAGTCATAAATATTAAAATTTTTATCCATGGCAATTGCATTAATTGTAAAGTCACGACGTTGTAAATCTTCTTTTAAATCACGCACGAAATAGACTTCACTAGGCCTACGATGATCAACATACTCTGCTTCAGCTCTGAAGGTTGTTACTTCATAATTTGTTCCTTGATACACGACATTTATAGTGCCATGCTCTCTCCCGATTGGGATAGTCTTGTCAAATATTGTTTCTATTTCATCTGGTGTAGCACTAGTAGTAATATCGATGTCGTGAATGGGTCTGTTCATTAAGTAATCTCTCACCGATCCACCAACGAAATATGCTTCAAATCCATGTTGTTCTATTTTTTCTAAAATGGGTTTTGCTTGATTAAATAGTTCTGTTCCCATACTAATCCTCTTTTTGATTTAACATTTTTCTATAGTAGTGTTCATATTGATCAGTTATTAATTCTGAACCAAATCGTACATCAATATCCTTTAACATAGCAGTTTGCATTTTATTATATAATTCTTTATTTGAAAGCAGTTGTAACGCATATTCACTTGCACTAGTGCTATCTCCTATATCCACAATGAAACCAGTCTTATCATGTTTAATAACCTCTTTAATCCCACCAGCATTAGAACCTATCGGCACTACTCCTGTTTTCATTGCCTCAAGCAAAGTTAATCCAAAGCTTTCTTTTTCACTTAATAGAAGTACTAAATCAGACATTTGGTAAAATTCACTTACTTGGTCTTGCTTGCCTAAGAATAGTACATCACTATCGATGCCTAAGTGACGCGCTAACTTTCTCATGTCTAATAATTCAGGACCGTCTCCTAACAAGATTAATTTACTTGGTATGTTTTTATGAACTTTAGCAAATGTCTCTAATATAGTATCTATGCGTTTCACTTTTCTAAAATTAGATACATGTATAAGTACCTTTTCATCAGGTTTAATACCATATACTTCTTTAAGCGTTTCATCATGACGCGTTGGAAATTCATTTTCACGCACAAAATTATAAATAGGAACAATTTCTTTCTCGGTTTCAATGATTGATTTAGTTTGATGTGCTAAAGAGTGACTCACACTTGTAACAATATCACTTTGCTCAATCCCAAATTTAATGGCGCCTTTGAGTGAATGGTCGTAACCTAGCACTGTGATATCAGTACCGTGTAACGTGGTCATTATTTTAATATCTTTTCCAGACATTTGACGTGCTAAAATTCCACAAACTGCATGAGGTACTGCATAGTGCATGTGTAATACATCTAAATCGTATTCCTTTATAACTTCTGAAATTTTAGTACTCAAAGTAATATCATATGGAGGATATTGAAAGACTGCATATTGATTTACTTCAACTTGATGAAAAGTAATATTAGGTAAAGGCTTACGTATTCTAAAAGGAATATTGGAAGTTATAAAATGTACTTCATGGCCTCTTTCTGCCATTTTTATTCCTAGCTCAGTAGCAATAATACCAGAACCGCCCATAGATGGATAACATGTGATACCTATTTTCATGAAAATCTATCCTCCTCTTGTTTATATTTATTTGCGTTCAAAACGATTTTTATCTCTAGTGTTGAACTTTTCCATTGTTTCATTAAAACTTTCAGTCATATCAATATCTAATGAATTAGCTATACAAAGTAAAACAAATAAATTGTCTCCTAATTCAGCTTTAATTGTATTATCTTCTTCAGTTTCTTTCTTTTTCTTTTCACCATGATAGTGGTTTATCTCTCTAGCAAGTTCTCCAACTTCTTCTGTTAAACGTGCTAAATTTGCCAGTGGAGAAAAATAACCAGCTTTGAATTGTCCAATGTACGCATCCACTTCATTTTGCATTTCTTTCATAGATTTCATTACGATCACTTTCTCCTTTATTATTGACTCTTATTAAGTATATATCATATTAAAAAATCATGCATTTTATGAATATGAAAAGAACAGACTATATTTTAAATCATACTGCTATATTTAAAAAATAAAAAAGGAGCAGAACAGAATTCATCTTGAATTCATTGTTCTACTCTCTTATAAGGATATCTAAAGTTAAAAAATTTGGTATTTGTATATTCAAAGTTTTAAATAACTACTAAAAATTTATAGTAGTTTTTACATCATTGTTTTTTATACCTATAACCCTAATTTCATTAATTATCACTTGCTTTAGCGATTAGAATAATTCTAACTAGTTCTGCAACAGCTGTCGCAGTAGCAGCAACATAAGTCATTGCAGCGGCTGAAAGAACCTTTTTAGCATGTTTATATTCTTTTTCATTTACAATGTTTAATGCAGTTATTTGTTTCATTGCTCTTGAACTTGCGTCAAATTCAACAGGTAAAGTTACGATTGAGAATAAGACTGCAAGTGACATTAACCCAGCACCAATCCATAAAGCTGTTGAGCCAAATGCACTACCCATAGCTGTTAAGATAATACCTAACATGATAATCATGTAACTTAATGAACTACCTAAATTAGCTAGTGGTACTAATGCACTTCTAAATCTTAAAAATGCATACCCTTGTTGATGTTGAATCGCATGTCCAACTTCGTGTGCAGCAATAGCTGTACCAGCTACTGAAGGTCTATCGAAGTTTGCAGGAGATAAACAAACAACTTTCTTTTTAGGATCATAGTGGTCTGTTAAGAAACCTTCACCCTTTACTACGTCAACATCATAAATACCATTTGCATGAAGTATTTCTTCTGCTACCTCGCGACCAGTTTTACCACTTGTTGATCTTACTTGTGCATATTTTTCATAGTTAGATTTTACTTTGTGTTGTGCCCACATAGGAATGAGCATAATAATGACAATATATATTATATAAGACATTATAGACAATAATTCCACTCTCCTTTAATCATATTCTACTGACTATCTAGTATTTAATCAAATAATTTAACCGATAAGATTTTTTTTAAATTATAATATAAACTTAGTGCAAAAACACTTAGCCAGAAAGCAATATAGCCTACCATCTCTTTGTGCTGTTCAATAAAATCATAGTACGGGTACTTATTTAAAACATAATCCATATAGTCATTGTTAAGTACCCAGATCATTGCCACTAATAGCCCACTAATCCTAATTTTTAAACGAGGATAGAAATAAATAGCTTGAATCGCCATAATACCATGACTCATAATCAAAAAAACATTCATTATGGTTAAGTTATGATCTAGATTAATCATGAGAATATTCATTATTATTGCCCAAAGTCCATATTTAACTAAAGTTACGAATGCAAGCGCCTCTACAAATGGGATATGCTTATTAAAAATGAGACAAATAATAACAATACACAAAAAAAGTGAAGCGATTGGGCTATCTGGTATAAATGGCAAGAAATACCAAGGTGTTTTAACTAATTGATCACCATACCAAATAAATCCATATAAGGTACCGAGTATGTTGAAAATAAGTAAAAAGATTAAGCAAGAGTGGCGATATAAGGTTAACTCCCACATCTGTTTTAATGTAAGCATGTGATTAAATTCCTTTGTGACTTTATCGGTTTTCAAGGACTTCTAAAATCTGTGTTAATTGGTAAAATTGTTCTCGATCATTAAGTTGTAAGCTTAAATCTATATTATGTCGTAAGTGTTCTACTAGCGAATGCACTTTTGTAGAATCTAAAGGTAAACTATAAATTGTGTTTAGATAAGCCATGTACTGAGGAGAGTACATTAATTGATGAATAATTAAATCATTGAATCTAAAATCTATCGAGTGTTGGTCTGAAAAATGAATAAGAATATCGAAGTCGTTATGATGAGTTGTTACGTATTCGAATATCTCATTTGTATTAATGAGTAAGTGATTATTTTTAACTAATCTAATTGCTGGTGCATCTGTATTTGTTAAAGCAAGTTCTAACGTTTTATGGTCAAATATTCTTTGGTTTACAAAATGTACATGTTCTAGTAACTCGGTATGAGATTTAATATAATTTAAAATCCACACGCTAATTCGTGATTTAAAATGATAATGAAACAAAGTATATTCAATATAACTTTGTTTCATTTGTGTAAGTGTTTGAGTCAAAAGAATCACCTACATTAATAATCAAGACGATTGGCTTCTTCTTGCCATGTCTCATTACTAGGGTCCATTTCTATTAATTGTTGTAATATTGTTTTCGCTTTTTCTTTATAACCGATTTCGATTAAATAATAGTAATAGTCATTTAAGAAAGCGCTTTGAGTTTTCATTGTAGGATAAGCTAGTTCAAAGAAATGTTGTGCTTCTTTATCACGTTCTTCTTGGCCAAATGCATGAGCTAAATGCCACATGAATACAGGGTCCAAATCATCTTCATCGACATATGATAGCAATGCGATGATTGCTTCATAATCTTCTTCATTTCGGAACAAATCACTCAAAATTAATAAAGGTTCATGATAAGCATTGTCCACTTCAAGTGCTTGTTTTAGTAATTCAACACCTTCATTTGCATCACCATGTTCAATTTCTAAACTTCCTGTTGAAACCATCAATTCTTTATAAAATTGATTTAAACGTAACCCCTCTTTGCCGGTCTCAATGGCATCAGGATAATTTTTTTCATTTTCATAAAGTGATTGTAAATAGAAGTATCCTTGAATAAAATCGGGATCTTTCGATAGAAGGTTCTTAGTAATTTTAATGGCTTCATGAGTGATATCATTTTTTTCATACGCGATTGCTTTTTTGAAGAAATCTTCAGAAGTCATTTCATCTTCATTAATTTCATCATATAGATTAATCGCATCACTATAGTTTCCACTTTGTAATGCACAATCTGCCATACGAGCAAATAAATTAATACCATTTACTTCGTATTCACCCGTATCTAATACGACTTCATATTCACGTGTAGCGCGCAAATATTGACCATCAAAATATAGCATCTCAGCTAATGCGAAATGGATGATTGGATCATTTGGCTCTAATTCCCTAGCTTCAATTAATTTATCAATGGCAACTTCTGTCATATTAATTTGCTGATATAAATCAGCCTCTAACATTAATTTTTCTGTTGATATTGCAACTTGACTTAAATATTCTAATGCTTCATCAGTTTGATTCTCTGACATTAGACCTTCAATAAAATATATAAGTAATTCACTTTCATCTGGATATTTATGATATAAAGTTCTAAATACCTCTAGACCTTGAGGTGTTAAACCAAAATTATATAGGGTTTCACCAAGAATAAATAATGCATCGTCATTATTAGAAGTTAAAGCATCATTTACACGAGAATCTAAATTATCTAATTTTTGAAGATTGATATCGTCTATTAATTTATAGATATCTTCCATACTGTTTTATCCCTCATTTTCTAAAAGCATTAATTTAGGAAGGAAACCTGGGAACGATACATTTACTGCATCAAACTGACGGATATTCAGTGGTTCATCACTTAATAATGATGCAATAGCTAACATCATCCCTATTCGGTGATCTGTTAAACTATCTACGGTTGCTGACTTTTTAAATTCTGAAGGATGAATAATAAGTCCGTCATCAGTGGGTTGCAATTCAAACCCTAATAAACCGAGCATGTCTGCAGTCGTATCAATTCGATTAGTTTCTTTCACTTTTAATTCTTCTGCATCTTTAATAATACTAGTACCACTTGCTTGTGTACACAATAGTGCAATAATTGGTAACTCGTCAATAGCTTTTGGAACTATATCACCTTCAATAAGAACAGGTTTTAAGTTTGGTGTGTATTTAACACGGATTGATGCAGTAGGTTCTGATGTATCTGTGATATTTAAACATTCAATATTTCCTTCCATTTGTTTAACGATATCTATAATACCTGAACGAGTTGGATTGATGCCAACATTATGAATTGTAATATCACTACCAGGAGTAATAAGTGCTGCCACTATAAAGAATGCTGCTGAAGAGATATCACCAGGCACATAAAAATCTTTAGCTTTTATATGTTCGATAGCATTTGGTTGAGTAGTAATTTCTTTACCAGAAATGCTAATCGGAATATTAAAATGTTCAAACATTGTTTCAGTATGATTTCGACTTACATCTAACTCAGTAATTTTAGAAATGTCATTAGAAAATAGACTTGCAAATAATAATGCACTTTTGACTTGTGCACTGGCTACTTCCATTTTATAGGTAATACCATTAATTGAAGCGGGTTTAATAATTAATGGTGTAAAATTATCGTCAATGCCAGTAATATTTGCCCCCATTAATCTGAGTGGCTTCATTATTCTATCCATAGGTCGTTTACCTATTGAAGCATCACCGGACAAAACGCAATTTAGATTGAGCCCACTTAGTAAACCAGCTAATAATCGGGTTGTAGTACCAGAATTTCCAGTATATAGTGTTTGATGTGGTGTTTTAAATTTATTATAACCAGGTGAATCAACTATAATCTTTTCATCAGCAAGCTGTAAGTTAACACCTAATAATTTAAATATTTCTATTGTGCGTAAACAATCTTCACCCAAAAGAGGCTTATATATAGTCGATTGACCAGTTGCTAAAGACGCCAACATAATCGCTCGATGGGTCATTGACTTGTCTCCGGGCACTTCAATTTCTCCAATTAATGGCCCTTTTATATCTATTATTTGCTCATTTGACATACTGTAATCCACCTACTTTAATACTAGTTGTAAATCGTTAAATGCTTTTATTAATATAGTTTTTTCAACGTGACATACTCGTGGTTTTCCAAGTTCTTCAAGTAATACCATTTGAATACCTTCACCATTATTTTTCTTATCAGTTAGCATATAGTGATACATATCATCAAAGTTTAATTGCTGAACAATTTGAACTGGATAATGAAGTTTCTTTAAATACTTAGCATAATATGAGATGTCGAATTGTGTATCAAGTAAAGTATTAGCAACTATAAATTGGTAAATGATTCCAATCATAACAGCATGACCATGTGGTATTTTAGTCTTGTACTCAACGGCATGACCGAATGTATGTCCTAAATTTAAATACTTTCGCATATTGTGCTCTTTTTCATCTTTAATGATGACGTTTAGTTTAGCTTTAATTCCTTTGAAAATAAACTGATCTATATCATTCAAAGATTCTAGTTTTTCTTTTGTGGAGAAGTGTTTTTCAATGTCATCTACTGCAACTTGACCTGTTAATAGTGCATGCTTATAAACTTCAGCATACCCACTTAGTATTTCGTCATAAGGCAATGTTGCTAAGAAATTTAAATCGTATATCACAGCTTTTGGTCTATAAAATGCGCCAATTAAATTTTTACCGTGAATGGAATTAATCCCTACTTTACCTCCCACGCTAGAGTCATGGGCAAGTATTGTTGTAGGTACTTGTATGAAATCAACACCTCTTAATAAAGATGAAGCAAGAAATCCAGTGAAATCTCCAGTAGCACCGCCTCCTATCGCAACTAAACAAGTATTACGTGTTAAATTGTATTCAAGAAGGTGTTCTAGCGTTTGTTGATAATGTTCAAACGTCTTCATCTTCTCACCAGCTGGAACTATTATCTTATATATATGTGTTGATTCAAGTAACGGTGTAAACTTAGTTTTAAAGTTAAAATCGACGTATTCATCAATGATAAGAAACACTTTATCATAGTCTTGTATATATTCAGATAACTCCTCGAAAGCATTATGTTCAACTATAATTGGATAATTATTATTTGGATAAGTTGTTTGTAATTGCATATGAAATACCTCGTTCCTTACCTAATAATTTATTAGAATTCAATATTAAGGCGTCTTCGTTCATCAATTTGGGTTTTTAGCTGATCGATATGATTGGATTGAAACTCTTCTGTAATGGCTTTAGCAACCTCAAAAGCAACAACATGTTCACAAACAACACTTGCTGCAGGTACTGCACAACTGTCAGAACGTTCAATCGTGGCTTTGAAGTCTTCTTTAGTATTAATATCAACGGAATTAAGTGGTTTATATAAAGTAGGAATTGGCTTCATAACACCATTAACAATAATTGGCATACCATTTGTCATTCCACCTTCAAAGCCACCTAAATGATTGGAGCCTCTATAGAATCCAATTTCATTATCATATAAAATTTCGTCTTGAATTTCGCTACCTGGTTTTTCAGCAGCTTTGAATCCTTCACCAAAGCTTACTCCTTTAAATGCGTTAATACTTACAACACCTTGTGCTATACGACCATCTAATTTACGATCATATTGCACATAACTACCGACTGCAACAGGCATATTTTCAACCATAACTTGAACAACACCACCAATTGAATCGCCATCTTTTTTAGCAGCATCAATTTTATCTCTCATTTTTTGAGCGATAGTTTCATCAATTACACGTACGTCATTCTTATCAATATTTTGTTTGAATGTTTCAGTATCATATAAACCTTCATCTTTAATACCACCAATTTCAACAACACGACTATACATGTGAATGTCTAATTGTTCTAGAAGAATTTTAGAAACTGCACCTACTGCAACACGTGCTGCTGTCTCTCGAGCCGATGAACGTTCTAAAACATTTCTTAAATCTCTATGATTATATTTCATACCACCGATTAAATCTGCGTGTCCAGGACGGGGTTTTGTAATCGTACGTTTCATATTATCTCTTTCTTCATCAGAAATAGGCTCAATACCCATAATATTTCTCCAATGTGTGAAATCATCATTTGTGACAACAATCGTAATTGGACTACCAAGTGTATATCCATTTCTGACTCCTGATACAATCTCTACTGCATCTTTTTCAATTTGCATACGACGTCCTCTACCGTAGCCACCTTGACGTTTAAACATTTCTTTATTTATATCTTCCGCTTTAATTTCTAAATTAGCAGGCACACCTTCAATAATTACTGTTAATTGAGGACCATGTGATTCTCCAGATGTTAAATATCTCATGAGAATACGCTCCTTTCCCTTTACTACGTTAAATTGTGATATGTGTTATCATATCACATTCAACCTTATAACATAACTAGTGTGCTACAGTATTTTTTAATTTATTAGAATATTTTAATAATTATCAAATGATAGATTAGTGATTTAATATTCAAATTAACAAAGAAGGTAGGACAGAATTCATTTTGAATTCATTGTCCTACCTTTAAAATGTTGAATATATGCTTAATTTAAGAAATTACTTATTTCAATCAACTAAAGTCAATTTGAATTGTAAACGCTTAATAAAATATTTCAATTTACTATTCATATAACCAAGTATCTCTAGGTGCTTCGTAGCTACTTAATTCCTCTTCTTTGAACCATAAATTAATCTCTCTTTGTGCTGATTCAACTGAATCAGAACCATGAATTACGTTTCTTCCTACTGTTAAACCTAAATCTCCTCTTATAGAACCTGGCGTAGCTTCAGAAGGATTTGTTTTACCTATAATATGTCTTGATACATCTACAGCGTCTTCACCTTCGACAACCATTGCAAAAACAGGTGCTGAAGTAATAAATGAAATTAATTTACCATAGAATGGCTTGTCAGTATGTTCGGAATAGTGTTCTTCAGCTAGAGATTGAGGAACTGTCATTAATTTAGCACCGACAAGTTTTAACCCTTTTCTTTCAATACGTGAAATAATTTCTCCCACTAAATTACGTTGTACTGCATCTGGTTTAATCATTAAGAAAGTTCTTTCCATCGTAATTGATCCCCCTGTGAATTAAGTCTGATTAATTTAAGACTTAAAATATAAATGTTTATTTATGTATAGTAATATTGTGTAACAAACAACCTGCTACTATTCAATAGTAACAGGTTGTTAAAGCGCTTTCAATATTTTTTCGTTCTAAACACTACGTGATCCCATTTTCTTTATTAATTTAATAAAAAGACTTTGAGCATTGGGTTCATCAAGTTCATCAATTAACTTAAGCGCCTTAGCTAAATATTTGTCACTAATTGCTTTTGATTCTTTAATACTATAAGAATTTCTAATCTGTTCAATTAGAGGTTTAAACTCTTGAGATTCAGATTGATGATTTAGAGCAGCAATTTTTTTCTTAAATGACGTATCTTTTTTCATTTCAAGTAAAACTGGTAACGTTATATGTCCATTCATTAAATCGCTACCAACTGGTTTGCCAAGTTTCTTTTCAGTGCTAGTAAAATCCAAAATATCATCTACTATTTGGAAACTCATACCAATATAATGACCTATCATTTTAAGTTTTCGAATGGTTTCATCATTAGCTTCTGAAGTAATTGCTCCTACTTCAGTTGCTAGCTGAATTAATAAAGCTGTTTTTCTATTGATACGTCTCAGATAGTTAGTAATACTTTGTTCGCTATTAAATTGATCTTGAAATTGGAATAACTCACCAAGTCCTACATTTACAATTGAATTTGAAATTATGTGATGAATTCGATTGTCACGAATTTCAGATAAATGTTCGAGTCCTAATGCTAGTAGAAAGTTTCCAGTTAGTATTGCAGTAGTAACATCCCATTTTTTTACTATGGTTAATCGTCCACGTCGTTTGTCACTCTTATCTATAACATCATCATGAACGAGCGTTGCCATATGAATTAACTCTAATGCAACTGCGACGCGATACGTGTCTTCTGTTTTCTTTTGTGGACCGAATTGACTACTTAATATAACAAATGCCGGTCTAACTCTTTTACCTCCTGAAGAAAGCAAATGTGATGAGGCTTCACGTAATATTGGATCATTGCTTTCAATAGCTTTTTGAAGGCGTTTTTCTACATTTTTTATCTCGCTATTCATGTTTAACTTTGCCACGTTAATCACCTTTTATTTAGTCGAACTTTTTTGTTTATAGCCTAGATGCATTGCAGCAACGCCACCTGTAAAGCTACGAATTTTAATTTTATTAAAGCCAGCATGTTCAAACAATTGTTTTAACTTATCCTTATCTGGAAAATCGAACGTAGATTGTTGTAACCATTCATATTCTTCTTTTGATTTGGCAAATAATTTACCAAATACTGGCATTACAAATTTAAAGTACAATTTATAAACTTGTTTAAACACAGGCATTGTTGGTTGACTTGTTTCAAGACAAACAATCATTCCGCCTGGCTTTAAGACTCTGTTCATTTCTTTTAATGCAACTAAATAATCAGGTACGTTACGTAGACCGAAACCAATAGTTACATAATCAAATGAATTATCTTCAAACGGTAAATTCATTGCATCGCCATGTACTAAATGAATATTGTTCATATGTTTGGTTTTTTCTTTACCAACTTCTAACATGTTTTCACTAAAGTCTAAACCCGTCACCTCACCATGAGCACCAACTGCTTTACTTAAGGCTATTGTCCAATCAGCAGTACCACAACAAACATCAAGTGCTTTACTACCAACTTTAACTTGCATATCTTTCATTACATGTTTACGCCATACTTTGTGTTGTTCGAAACTAATTATGTTATTTAAACGATCATATTTACTTGAAATATTTTGAAAGACTGTATGAACTTGTTCTTTTTTTGCATTATTTTCAGTCATTAATATTACCTCTACTTTTCTCTATATAACTTTGATTGATATCTTTTAAAAACTGATGTACATCAGCGGCTTGATACATTTTAAGGTAAGATGGATAGTAATCATCAACCTCAGGAATTAATTTTTGATACAAATTTAAAGGGGCTACTTTTTCTTTACTGAAATGAGACAAAGTTATATATGGGAAGATTGTTTCTATTTCAATAATTGCATCATAGATATCTTCAGTTTCTATTACTTGATGATGTAAAGATGATTTTAATTCATTAGATTTAACAATTGCTTTACTCATTGCTAATTGAAAAGTTGGATCATTTATTTCAGCTAACAACGTATAAAAATGAGCACTTAGCAAATCACCAATCAAAATAGATTTCTTTGACTTTTGATTTTGAGTAATTTCATCAAGATGTTTCATTGAAGTATCGATAGTGAGGCAAGCAAGTTTAGCATTCTCAGGAATATCATAACAATCTAATAATTCACCCAATCTAGAGTTTATGTTAATAGCTTCATAGTCATGAATTCCCTTAAGCTTTTGATTAATTTGTCTATTTAATTTGCTTATAGTTCTTTCCATGTTCACACCTCACGTTATTATCACTATACATCTTAACATTATATGAATAAAAATAAAATATAGCGACTTAACGTTACAATTACTTTATTTATTGAATTGAAAAGCTATTACGGAATAACAACATACATAATATAGTAATAAATTATATGCATTAATTCTCTAAAATGATTTATGTATAAAAAAAAGCCCTTTATAGGGCTTTTAAGTAAATTATTTAACAGCATCTTTTAATGCTTTACCAGCTTTAAATGCTGGAACTTTACTTGCAGGAATTTCAATTTCTTTACCTGTTTGAGGGTTACGTCCTTTACGTGCAGCACGTTCACGAACCTCAAAGTTTCCGAAACCAATTAATTGAACTTTTTCACCTTTAGAAAGTGATTGTTGGATTGATTCGAAAACAGCATCTACAGCTGAACCAGCTTCTTTTTTAGTTAAATCAGCTTGTTCTGCAACTGCATTAATTAAATCAGTTTTATTCATTACGAGTTCACCTCCAGATGAATGATAATGATATCTTTATATCATTATGCTATGACTTTAACACAACAATTAATGTTACCGCAATAATTTATGCACTTAAAACACTGAAATATCAGTATTTTATGTACAAGTCTGCGAAAAATTTTTGATAACGAGTAATATTACACTTTATTCAGATTTTTTATCTCTTCCCATTAAATGTTTAACACTGTCTTTAACCGGATTATCTTCGAATAAAACCTTGTAAAGTGCATTAGTTATAGGCATATCAACATTTTGTTGTTTAGCTAAATGGTATACAGAATTAGTAGTATAAATCCCTTCTACTACCATATTCATTTCATTTAAAGCTTCATCCATCGTTTGGCCTTGTCCTAATTTAAATCCTAAAGTGTAATTACGTGAATGCGTTGATGTACAAGTAACAATTAAATCTCCAATACCACCAAGACCTAAAAATGTCATTGGATCAGCACCTAATTTTTCACCTAATCTGCTTATTTCGGCTAAACCTCGTGTCATTAAAGCAGCTTTAGCATTATCACCATAGCCCATGCCGGCTACAATACCACTTGCAACTGCAATGATATTTTTTAATGCTCCTCCTAGTTCAACACCGACTAAATCATTATTAGTGTATACACGTAGATAATCATTCATAAATAAATCTTGAATCAATTTGCTAACTTTTTCATCTTTTGATGATGCGGCGACTGTAGTTGGTTGTTTAATCACTACTTCTTCTGCGTGACTAGGACCTGATAAAACACCGATTCCACCATTGTGTTCTTCTGAAATTGAATCTTCAATCATTTCTGAAACACGTTTGAATGTATCATTTTCTATCCCTTTTGCAACATGTATAAAAGTTTTCTTAGTATCAATTAAATTATCAATTTCACTTGTAACTTCGCGCATTGCTTTAGTTGGTAGAGCCATTAAATATATATCAGTAAAATTCACGGCTTCTTTAATATCACTAGTTGCTTTAATACTACTATTTAAAACGACATCTTTTAGATAGCGTTTATTTTGATGGTGATCATTTAATTCTTTCACACTATCTTCATTTTTTCCCCACATTAAAACAGTATGTCCATTTTCAGCTAATACATTAGCTAATGCAGTACCAAAACTTCCCATACCAAAAACAGTAATTTTAGTCATAGTTTTATCTCCTTCTTAGTTTCTTCTTCTTGGAATGATGTGAATAGGTGTTCCTTCAAAACCAAATGCATGACGGATTTGATTTTCAAGGTAACGTTTGTAAGAAAAATGCATTAGTTCGACATCATTAACGAATACAACAAATGTTGGAGGCTCGATAGCTACTTGTGTAGTATAGAATACATTTAAACGACGGCCTTTATCTGTTGGCGTAGGATTCATAGATATAGCGTCAGTGACAACTTCATTTAAAGTAGAACTTTGAACACGTTTTTTATGGTTTTCGCTTGCTTCATTAATATATGGGAATAACGTGCGTAAACGAGTGCCTTCCTTAGCAGAAACAAAAGCAATTTGAGCATAATCTAAAAATTGGAACTGATTTCTGACATCATCAGCAAATTTCTTCATTGTGTTACTATCTTTGTCAACTGTGTCCCATTTATTCACTACAATGACAACTGCTTTACCTTCTTCGTGAGCATATCCTGCAACACGTTTATCTTGCTCGATTATACCTTCCTCAGCATCGATTACAATCAAGACTACATTAGATCGTTCAATTGCTTTAAGTGCACGTAGTACTGAATATTTTTCAGTTGATTCATATACTTTCCCTTTTTTACGCATACCTGCTGTATCTATTAAAACATAATCTTGTCCATCAAAACTGTATTCAGTATCAACAGCGTCTCTAGTGGTTCCTGCAACATTTGATACAATAACGCGTTCTTCACCAAGAATTGCATTTACTAAACTAGATTTTCCTACATTAGGACGACCAATTATTGAGAGTCTTATAGTATCTTCATCATATGGATCTTCAGTTTCTTCATTAAAGTGCTTAACTACCTCATCTAATAAATCCCCTAAACCTAAGCCGTGTGATCCTGATATTGGATATGGATCTCCAAAACCTAATGAGTAAAAGTCAAAAATGTCATTTCTCATTTCAAGGTTATCTACTTTATTAACGGCCAATACAACAGGTTTTTTAGATTTATATAGCATCTGTGCAACCATTTCATCACTTTGGGTTAAACCTTCTCGAACGTTCACCATAAAGATAATGACATCTGCTTCATCAATTGCGATTTCAGCTTGTGCTCTTATTTGGGTTTGAAATGGAGCATCTCCAATTTCTATTCCACCAGTATCAATAATATTAAATTCATGTGTTAACCATTCGCCTGATGAATAAATTCTATCACGTGTAACACCAGGTGTGTCTTCGACAATTGAAACACGTTCACCTACTACTCTATTAAATATTGTAGATTTCCCTACATTAGGCCTACCTACAATAGCTACAATAGGTTTCGTCATAAGCTAACTTCCTCTCTTTCTAAAATCTCTATAATTTTATCATATGACCATCTTATTTCAAACAAAGTATGTAAGTTAAGCAAAAATATGGTTTTTAAAACAATAAATCTCGCTACATTTCATAATTTAATTACCATTATGATCCATTAAATTGTGAGAAAATGAAAATTCCCAATTAAAGTCTTAAACTTTAATTGGGAATGAGTTTGTATAATAACTTGAGATTAAAATTTTAAGTCTTTAAATTTATCGCCAAAGACATCACCTAATGTTGGATTGTCTTCATTTGAATCATTACTTAAATAAGATTGAGTTGTAGCATCATCGCTCTCAACAACGTCCTCTTTAGGTAATGTAGCTTTAATTGAAAGTGAGATACGTTCATTTTCTTCATCTATACCTAAAATTTTAGCATTAACTTGTTGTCCTGGCTCAAGTTTTTCACCTGGTGTGCCAATATGTTCATGAGCAATTTCTGAAATATGAACTAAACCTTGAACACCTGGAGCAATTTCAACGAAAGCACCGAAGTTAGCTAAACGCACAACTTTACCTTCAATAACATCATCTTCATGAAATTGTCCTTTAATGCTTTCAAATGGTGTAGGTAAAGTATCTTTGATAGAAAGTGAAATACGTTCAGCATCTTTTTCTACAGACTTAACTTTTACATCTACCTCTTGACCTACAGAAACTACATCTTCTGGAGAATCAACATGTTCATGAGATAATTCAGAAACGTGGACTAAACCATCTACGCCACCGATATCAACAAAAGCACCAAAGTTAGTTAGACGAGCGACTTTACCTTTAATAACATCACCAGCATTAAGTGATTCTAATAAAGAAGCTTTTTTTACATCATTTTCAGCTTGCTCTACTGCTTTACGGCTTAAAATGACTCTATTATTTTCAGGATCTAATTCTTCTACTTTAATGCGAATAGTTTGTCCATCGAATACAGAGAAATCTTCAATGAAATCAGTTGAAATTAGTGAAGCTGGTACAAAACCGCGTTGACCTACATCTACAACCAGGCCACCTTTAACTACTTCTGTAACTTTAGCCTCAATTATTTCGTCATTATCAAGTTTTTCTTGTAAATACTCATATGATTTTTCAGTTTCAAGTTGACGTTTTGAAAGAATATACGCACCTGAGTCATTTTCTTCATCAACTTCGATTTTAGTAACATATGCTTCAATTTCATCACCTTGTTTAACTACCTCACTTGGGTTCTCAATATGATGAGTTGAAAGCTGGCTAATTGGAATGATTCCATTGAATTTGCCACCATTAATATGAACTACGACTTGTTTGTCTTCAACTTGTTGAACCTCACCAGTGACTTTGTCACCTTCTTTAATATCATTAATCATTGATTCATTGAATTCTTCAGTCATCTTGTTTGCCTCCTTATACACTACATACATATAACATCTTATAAACCAGTAGAATTGTCAAGAAATTCCCCTTTAGTTTCATAAGTTCTTAAAAAAATTATCAATTATTAAAATTATAAAATGAAAATTTAACTGATTTATAACTTTTGAAAATTTAAAATTTTTATACGAACTAAATGTATGTTATACGATTAAAAAAGTGCTTAATAGTTACCACTTTTTATTATATAGAATAAAAATAGCTATTTAAAATAATTCGCACTTTAAACTTAGTTAAGTACGAATCACTCTAAATAGCTGTCATTATTTATTTAAATATTGTTAACCAAAGTCATTATTTCTTCAGTTACTTCTTCAATCGTTTTACCAGTTGTATCCACTGTGACGGCGTCATCAGCTTTTTTTAAAGGTGAAATGTCCCGATTCATATCGTAATGATCTCTTTCTTCTATTTCTTTTTTTAATTGCGATAGTGTTGATGGGATACCTCTTTGTTCGTTTTCTTTTTGACGTCTTTCAGCTCTTTCTTCAACTGAAGCGATCATGAACACTTTTAATTCTGCATCTGGTAATACTACTGTGCCAATATCTCGGCCATCCATAACAATTCCTTTTTTAGCTGCTAGATCTTTCTGCTTTTCAACTGCAAATGTTCTAACAGGTTCTTTAGAAGCAACATAAGATACATTTTGAGTTACATCATTTTCTCTTAAAAAATCAGTGACGTCTTGATTATCTAATAAAATTCGTTGTCCTTTACTTTTGTCATAGGTTAATTCCAACGTCGTTTGATTAACGAGTGTTTTAAAATCCTCTGGTTTATCATTTTGAAGATATTTATAAGTAATCGCACGGTACATTGCACCTGTATCAACGTAAATCATAGACAATTTACTAGCTACTTGTCGTGCAATAGTACTTTTACCTGCAGCTGCAGGACCATCCAAGGCAATATTTATTAAGTCCATATTATTTATCCTTCCTTGTTGTTTTATTTGTATTATTTTATCATAAATATGTAAATTAAAAATAGGAGGAACGAAATGAAAAGATTATTAGTTATACATACTGGTGGCACAATTAGTATGTCCCAAAACCAATTTAGTCAGGTAGTAACAAATGATGTGAATCCAATATCTCTTCATAGAGACATTATTGGCCAATACGCTGATGTTGATGAAATTCATCCATTTAACATTCCGTCTCCTCATATAACAATTCAAAATGTCGAGAAGTTGAGAAATATAATTATTGAAGCTAATGAGACAGATAAATATGATGGTTTTGTAGTTACACATGGTACTGATACTCTTGAAGAGACTGCATACCTTTTAGATTTATTATTAGACATTAGATGTCCTGTTGTTATAACTGGTGCAATGAGATCTTCTAATGAGATTGGTTCCGATGGATTATATAATTTCATTTCATCAATTCGTGTAGCCTCTTCTAGTGATGCAAATTACAAAGGCGTTATGGTCGTATTCAATGATGAAATACATACTGCTAGAAATGTAACGAAGACGCATACTTCTAACATCAATACCTTCCAAAGTCCAAATCAAGGACCATTAGGAATATTAACTAAAGATAATGTTCAATTCTATAATCAACCTTATAAACAACAGTCATTTGAAATAATAAATTATCAGTTGAAAGTACCATTGATAAAAGCTTATATGGGTATGGAAAGTGACATATTTAATTTTTATGCGCAACAAAACGTAGATGGTATCGTCATTGAAGCTTTAGGGCAAGGAAATTTACCTCCAAGTTGCTTGAAAGGTGTCCAATCTTGTTTAAATAATAATATACCTATTGTGTTAGTTTCTAGATCTTTTAATGGGATTGTAAGTCCAGTTTATGCCTATGAAGGTGGTGGCTTTCAATTAGCGAATAATGGTTTAATATTTTCAAATGGATTAAATGGTCCTAAAGCAAGACTTAAGTTACTAATTGGCCTAAGTAATCAACTCAATATTGTAGAATTAAAAAATTATTTTGAAAAGCAAAATTAATTACAAGATTTTAGAAAAATAATGTGATTTAATTTGATTTGCTTGAGAAGTTACTACTTAATAATCTTTTGGTATCATATTAATTTATTTTCATAAGGATGATAAGAGCTGAGAAGACACTAATGTTGCGTCGTTCTCAGCTCTTATTAACTATACTGCTGTTTTATACTTCTGTCCTTAACTTTCAAGAGGTGTTTGCTTTTTACTTAAAATACTCTGAGTAATAATCCCGCCATGATATTTACCATTTTCAATAAAGATTGCATTATTATCATTACCTGCAGCAATTACGCCAGCAATATAGCAATTCTCAACATTTGTCTCAAAAGTTTCTTTATTATGAACTGGAGCAGTTCCATATTCATTTGTATTAATTTCAATTCCAATAGATTCTAAGAAATCGTAATCAGGGTGATACCCTATCATTGCAAATACATGATCATTAGGTATCTCTGTAACTTTACCGTTCTTTTCATAAATCACGCTATTCTCTGTTATTTCAGTAACGTTCGCATTGAACTCCATAGTGATTTTTTCATGATTAACTAATGATTCAAAATTTGGCAATATCCATGGTTTAATGGCAGCTGAATATCGATCACCTCTGTATAGTACAGTTACATTTGCACCTGCTTTTTCTAATTCTAATGCAGCGTCAACAGCAGAATTTTTACCACCTATGACAGTAACATCTAAATTAAAAAACGGGTGTGCTTCTTTAAAATAATGTTGTACTTTAGGAAGTTCTGCCCCTTTAACCTCTAACTTATTATGTTGACCATAATAACCGGTTGCAACAGTTAAAAATTTACACTCATAAACATCTTTAGTAGTTGTTATAGTGAACTTATTGTCAATTTTTTTAACAGTGAGTACTTCTTCAAATGCATGAACATTTAACTGATGATGTTTAACAACTTCTCTATAATATACTAGTGCTTGATTGCGTCGGGGTTTACTTTCTTCGACTATAAAAGGAATATCACCGATACTTAATTTATCACTAGATGAGAAAAATGTTTGGTGTGTTGGATATTTATATATAGCATCTACAACATTCCCTTTTTCGATGACTAATGTATCAATACCCTTTCTTTTTTGTTCAATAGCAGCACTTAAACCGCATGGGCCTCCGCCGATAATAATACTTTCTATGCTTTGCATGTCATTGGCCTCCTTTAATCACCCATATATTATAGCAGTTGTTTCGCTATTTCTAAATAGAATAGCACTCACAATATTTATATAAAATTAAAATTATATGTGCATTGAAACAAAAAAAGACTGAAACAATTTTGTTTCAGTCTCTTTAGAATGATGATTAAGTTATTGTGGGATTATTAATTTTTGACCGTTAGAAATATTATTACTTGATAAGCCATTAGCTTGTTTAAGTTTATTTACATTTTCAACAGTACCTTCTCCGTAGTATTGAATAGCGATACGGTATAAGTTTTCATTACCTGATACTACGTGAGTTTGTTGTCCTGAATTAGAACTATTTGATTGATTATTATTACTGTTACTTTGACTGCTACTGTTTGAAGTAGCTTGAGAGTTACCATTGTTATTGTCACTATTTGAATTACTACCAATATTATCTGATGATGAAACGTTATCAGATGAATTTGATGAAGTACTATTATCTGAAGTGCTACTATTATCATCACTTGAATTACTAGATGATTCATTGTCTGTTGTAGCTTTGTCATTTGAGTCGTCATCATTAGTTGCTTTGTCTTTATCTTTGTCACTGCTTGCTTTGTCTTTGTCGCTATCATTACTAGCTTTGTCTTTACTATCTTTGTTGTTATCTTTGTTAGCAGTTTGTTCTGTTTTGTTATTTGCTTGGTTGCTATCTTTTTTATCGTTGTTTAAATACATTCCAATAAAGATAGCAAGTGCAGCTAGAATAAGTAATAAAGCGATAAGTGGAAGTAAAATACCTGCTAGACCACGTTTCTTTTTACCATTGTGAGCTTGGAATCCATCATTACCCTCGTCATGTTTATGATTTCTATGATCGTCTTGATGATCACTGTTATGGCTATGATTATCTTTATGGTTATGATTATTATTTTTATGGTCTTTTTTATGTTTTGCAGCTGCTACTCCAGCTGCGCCAGCCGCACCAGCTGCACCGGCACCAACTGCTGCTTTTTTACCTTTATTACCTTTTTTGGGTTCTTCTTTAGAATGGTTATCTTTGGCGTCAAGATGCTCGTCATGAAGGTCTTTATCATGTTTTCTGTTTTGATCATATTGATTATCGTTATTTAAACCACGATCATCTTTATGTTCGTTATATTTTGAGTCATGATGTGCATCTTTTTTACGTTTGTCTTTTGCAGCTTTAGCACCAGCAGCTCCAGCGACTGCGGAACCTCCAGCTATTTCAGCGTCTTTGCCATGTCGAGACTTTTTGTTTTGTTGATCTTTGTGATTTCGATTATCTTGACGCTCATCGATACTTTCTTCATGATTACGACGATGACGATCCTCATCATTCAAACTATCATTATCATAGTCTTTATCATATTTTCTATTTGATGCTTCATGACGATTATTTCTACGTGAAGCATCATCATTAAAGTCTCTATCAAAAGAACGTTTGTCATCCTTATGTATTGGCTCGTTATCTAGATGCTCTTCTTGCTGATTGTGTTGTAACTCATTGAAAGAGTCTTCATCGTGTCGATTATCAAGTGAACCATTAGCATTTGAATCAGAACTTTGATTATCAAATTTTCTGTTTTTATTAGTAGCTTGGTTACGTCTTCTTTGACGTCTTTGTGCGTTTCTAGGTGGGAATTGTTGGTCTGATTGATTATCAAAATCATTGGACTCATTTGAATTTTCATCAAACTCGTTTGTATTATCTTCGAATTGATCATCAGAATTAATAGACTGACGATTTTTTTCGAAATCATCTCTAAAATTATTTTTAGACACGGTCATCATCCTCTCTTAAATAATTATTTAAATATCACATACCATATACCCCACAAAGCGTGAAATATGTATAGTATTTAAATATTTCTTGAAAAACTTTAAGTATTATAATTATATCCTCTTAAAATAAATTTAGTAAAGAAAAGCAACTATACTTTAAATAAATATTTTAACTTTTCAGTATAACTTAATTTTCTTTTAACTTTTTTTCTATTGGTAACTTTTATAGGCATCAAATTAGAATCTATATCACAACATTGCTGAGGTTGAGTTGGATTATCACCAAAAAATTCTAATAAATAACGACGTCTACATTTATCTAGGGATGTATAACCGATCATTCTTTGATAACCTAATTTTTTTCGAATTAATGAATTGTCAAAAATTGTTTTGAGTACGTTGGATGAATATCTTTGACTCAATATGGTTAGTATTTCTTGCTTTTGAGGAGGTAAAAAAGCACCTATATCAAAAGCATCGATGTCTTCAGTAGTTATCGCATCACTAAACAATAATGTCTCTAATATATAGCTATCGTCTGGCTGATATAGACTAATCGCTTGGCTTTGTAAATTATCTCTCCCGGCTCTACCAATTTCTTGTAAGTAATTTGAAGGACTTGTTGATAAATGAAAATGGATGACTGTTCTAATGTCTTTTTTATTAACGCCCATGCCAAAAGCACTAGTAGCCACGATAACGGGTATAAAGTTCTCCATAAATTGATTTTGTACAGTATGTCGTTCTTGATAAGATAAATCACCATGATAAATACCGGTTAAATAACCATGGTCGTATATCATATTGGCTAATTCTAAACAGACCTTTTTAGATGAAACATAAATAATAGTTGGACCGGATTGTTCTAAAAAGTTTAATAGCCACTTAATTTTAGCACCATCATTTTCAAAGTTAAGATGAGAAAAAGATATATTCTCCCGATTCATAGAAGTCTTAATTACGTTTAATTTCCTAGATAAGATAAGATTCAAGTCGTTTTCTAAATGAGGTGGTGCTGTAGCTGTTAAAGCCAGTATTGATGCATTTTTATAATGAGATGTTATCTTACCTATTAATGCATAATGAGGTCGGAAATCATAACCCCATTCAGATAAACAATGTGCCTCATCAAGTACAATTAATCCGAAGTCAATTTTCCTAATTAATTTAAAGTTTTGTGTTTGTAAAATAAATTCTGGACTTAAAAAAACAAAGCGACTTTTGTGTAATGAATTTATATTTTGTTGTTTTTCATTTTCATCCATGCCTGAATGAATAGAAGTAACAAATTTCTCACCTTGAGCTTTCAATTGCATCACTTGGTCATCCATAAGAGAGATTAACGGAGATATTATTAATGTTGGCTTTCCTTTTATATAGGTTGGCATTTGGTAACATAAGCTTTTACCACTCCCCGTAGGAAGAATACCTAGGGTATCTTTCTTACTAACTACACTTTCGATTATTTCTTTTTGACCAGGATTAAATGATGAGAATCCGAACCATTCTCTCAATTTTTCTTCAAGCACTCAATTCACCTCTCTCAATACCGACTATTAACAATTTAATTTGAAAATAAGATAATTGATCAAATTCTTCTTTATATAATTTTAATCTATGTCCTCTGTTTTGATAATAAAATGCTATAAATTCACTTGTTTGTGGGCCATTAACAAAGGTTTGGTATTCTGAAAAATATCCTTTTATAAATAATTCAAGAACGTGATCTTCGATTGTGTTAATTTTAACATTTTGGGTCACTGCAGCCTCATCCATAGAAAGACCTTTGAGTAATTGATGATACGTAATTGTCGTTTTATTTAACAAAGTCGGTAATATGATTGTTTGAGTTAATATAGGAAATTGTTTATCGTTTTCTAATGCAAACATCATTTGCACTAAATTATTGAGTTCAAGTTCAAATAACTTAGTTACAGGTATATCTTCTATTAAAGAAACCTGCTGTCGCGTATACATAGGTTCTTCATAACCTTGTAGATAATAATGGATTAAACAGTTGTTACTACATTTTTCATCAATAAAATGAAAGAGCTGTTCGATTTCTTTTTCAAAATCATCAACTAAATTTTGTTCCAGTATTTTTGAATAGATTTGTTTCACTCTACTTTGAACAGTTATTTGTTGTGTAATTGGTATAAAGTTTAAGTGGTTGTTTTTAAAATGAGTTATAGTTTGTATTAGTAATTGAATGCAACTAAAAGTTTGAATCATACTATCGTATGTATATCTTGGATGTATTGTAATGTCAGTATTTTGATTATTATAGGTGTCTAAAAATCGCTCAAAAGACGGATATTTTAATTTAGGTAAACTATGATATAATGATAAAAGTTGTTGGGAACAAGCATCAAAAAATGTTTGATGTGATTTTTTTCCATTCAAAATATTATAAATACTTTTATTGGTTTTATAATCGAATGAATGATTTGATGCATAGGTAATAATTGAGTGCATTAATGAATCCTCACTTTATATAACTAATAGAATAGTAAATAAATTAATCGAAGTGTTATTTAACATTTGTTATACTAGTGTAGCATTTTTATCAAAGGAGGCGAAGAATTTGGCAAAGTATACAATCGTTGATATGGATACATGTATTGCTTGTGGAGCATGTGGTGCTGCTGCACCTGACATTTACGATTATGACGACGAAGGTATTGCTTTCGTAATTCTTGATGATAATCAAGGTACTGCAGAAGTACCAGAAGAATTATATGAAGATATGGAAGATGCGCTTGAAGGTTGTCCGACTGATTCAATTAAGATTGAAGAAGAACCATTTGATGGTGATGCTCTTAAATTTGAATAGTCACATATTGTGAGTGAATTAATAATGAAACCTCCTAATGTTGAATAATTAGGGCTCTATAATAAATTGGACTGATGACTAAAA